>JAIEDW010000253.1 GCA_029067805.1 Lachnospiraceae bacterium | reverse complement strand
ATGAAAAAGGTGTTTACAGGCAGTTATCGCGCCGAAAACTGGCAATATACAGAGGAAGGCTATCTCTTGTTTTCGGGAAAGTATTTTTCGGAAGATACATATGTATTGACTTTAAGCGAAGCCGAAGAACACACGGCATTTCGGGTGCAGCCGTTAGATGAAATATGCAGGGAGTTAAACAGACAATATCTGCTGCCAATCGGCTATGAGCGCAATAACATGTTCTTGACCGATTGGAACGAGGAGGATTTTGGACAACTGGATTTTTATGATTTGTATGACATTTTTTATCCAAAAGTGAATATACAGCCTGTTCCCTACATAGCAAATGATAATCCGAATATCGGTGCAGTTTATCAAATTCCAAAGGACGAATTTGAAGCTGTCATTATGCCGTATTTCAAGATTGACAGCGAGACTTTGCAGTCTAAAACAGTTTATGACGCAGAAAAAGCGTCGTATGAATACAAGTCAAGGGGGATTTACGAAACAGAATATTGCGACTATCCATATCCGGAGGTCGTAAGCTACACGAAGAATGAGAATCAAACGATAACACTTACGGTGCATGTGGTATTTCCTTATGGAGGAAGTTCAAAGGTGTATGTGCATGAGGTGGTGGTGCGGCCTTTGGAGAATGAAAAAGTACAGTATGTATCAAACAGAATCCTTCCCTCGGAAAACAGCGGTGAGCAAACATGGTATACGCCTCGTCTGACAGAGGATGAATGGAAAACGCTTTATGAAAATACAGAATCTTCCGTATCATTTCTTCCGCAGGCAGACGTATGCCTCTTTACGGAAGCGGAAAAGGAAGAGCTGCAAGATTTGGCTTTACAGGCAGCAAAGCAAGTGCAGGACGTATATCGGGACATAGAAATCACCCAAGGATCGGCGTATGAATCCAATATCAAAAATTTCACGGCTGAGCAAAGAAAAACAGTCGTATCGCTTTTGGGAAAAGCGGGTTATGTAAGCGTTACAGAAGACTGCAACATGGAAAATCCCCAGGATATTGAAGCGTTTTATGACGCATATTCGGAAAAATGCGATGCTATGTTTACGGTATTTGATGTAAACCGCGACGGTTTGATCAGCGCTATTACAATGCTGTATCGGGAAGACAAGCTGCAAACTTATTATATTGGAATTGGGTGGCAGGAAGGCGGTGTGCCGAAATTAAAGAACACTTTGGTCAGTGATGTGGCAGAAATCAATTTGACACAAAAAGGATATTTTATCTATTCATATCAAGCTGCGGTTGCGCATGCAAACTCGTGCCGGTATTGGCGGACAAAGCCTCTTTCGGACGAATGTCGGGAGCTGACCAAAAAGTACATTTCGGGTTTGAGTTATGTAAACTATAATATGCTTGTGACAAATTGGAACAGCGGCAATGTGGAAGATATTTTAATGCCCTGTATGTTCGAGGATATTTACCGCATTCATACAGGCAACAATTTGCAACTAAAGGGGGATAAGCTCCCAGCACAGTTGTATGAGGAAATCATGACCAACTACTTTCCAATATCCAAAGAACAGCTAAGAAAATATTGTAGATATGAGGAAAGCATTGATTGCTATCCCTATGAAATGATATCTGCAAGTCCCTATGCGCCGTTTGGAGAAGTCGTTGATTACACCAAGAACAGTGACGGGACGATTACGCTGATCGTGGATGGCGTATGGCCCGATTACAATTCCGACTGCGCCTTCACCAATAAAATTGTTGTACAGCCCTTTTTAGACGGCACGTTTCGGTATTTATCCAATACGATAGAAGAAAAAGAATTGGAACTTCCGCCAATAGCAAGGAGTAGGAATTGATGTAATAAATTCCGTTTTTTATAAATCAGATAAAATATGTTTTGCTTTTAAGACTTTTAGCGTGATAGCGCTTGCCGTCAGACCGTCCGCGTGGTCAGCTCCTTGAATATTTGTTGCAAAGAACCAAGTATTTGTGCCTGTTTCCACATAGCCGACAAACCAGCCGTTAGTATTTTTTCCATTGATAATTCCGCTTCCTGTTTTTCCGGATAAGACCGATTGATCAGAGGTGGAAAGCTTTAGCGAATCCTTGACAGCCTGTACATTGTGATCGTCAAATTGAAATTCATTGGTATAAAGCTTTTTCAAGAGCTCCACCTGTTCCACGGCGGAAATTTTGAGGGAAGATTCCAGCCAAAATTCAGACACGCCACCGGACAGGTCATGATTTCCGTAATCAATCGTTTTGTAAAATTTTTTTAATGCATGAAAGTCAGCTTTTTGATCCAACGTTTGAAAATACCAGTTTACGGAATTTTGCATAGCAGATGTTAGTGTCTGATCACGGTTCCACGCGGAAAACGGGTAGGATTGTCCGTTCCATGTTAAGATTGAATCGTTGGGAACAATCGATTCATTTTCCAAAGCGAATAACGCACTGTATATTTTGTACGTTGAGTTTGGCGAAAAACGTTTCGTTGCAAGCGTTTCATTGTAAATATCCCAGGTGTCGGTATTGGAGTCGTATAAAACAAAACAGCCATCATAATCCGCAAAAAGGTCCGACAAATCGTCTGTCTGTATGACTGCATCTTTTGGAAGAGAAGCGCTTGCATTCGATGCGAAAACCGGAAACAATGCTGTGGATTCTAATATCAAAATAAGCAGGACTGCAAAGATAAGTCGTTCTTTCCTTTTGTGCCGTTTCGTCTGAGGTCTATATAAAGCAATATTCAAAATCCTTTTTCTGATCTGTTTTGCGCTTCCGCCAATTCCCGATACAAATGAAAATGGAGAGAACGATATTTTTTGCGCAAAATTGAGCAGCGTATTTCCGTAGTCAATATAATCGATATCCGGCATTTGTAAAACAAAAGTATCACAGGCAACTTCGCGGTCGGTTCGGGCTTCCTTTAAGGCATACCAGACAACAGGGTTAAACCAGTAGACGATAGCAGCAATGTTCATCAAGCAGTTTACGAAAGCATCCTTGTGTTTATAGTGCTGCAATTCATGCAAAAGCATATAGCGTATATCGCTTTCCCGGAAATCCGAAATCAAACGAATTGGGATATAAATACGGGGACAAAACATTCCAACCATGATTGGAGATGTCATAAATGCCGTACTGTATACAGGGATATTTTGTTTGATTTGCATTTCTGCAATACAGTTCATATAAAGCTTTTTTACTTTGGGGTTTTGGAGCGGAAGGGCAGATTGTTCCAAATGGTACAGACGTATTTTGGATTTTATCATAAAGACAACCATCGCAAACATTCCGACTACCCATAATACGAAAGGAAGATAAGCTGCAATGGGAGCGGAATCTCTTGTGACGGAGATACCAAAGTCGTTTATGAAGTCAGCAGAAGAAAGCTGTTTGGTAATGGTAAACGGAACCGTGGAAACAGTCTTTGGCAAAATAATGGCTTGCATAGAATGTAGCCAATGCATTATTTGTAAAAGTCCTGTCGGACGAATGGATAAAAAGGGAAGTGACAATATTATGGGCAATAAAAACCAGATACGGTATTGAGTGCAGCCGGATAAATGTTTTCTTAACATTTTTTTCACAAGTAAAATAATGACAATCATGATACTGATTAAAAGATTGCATAGTAAAAAATGTATGCTGAAAGAAATCATAGCAAACGCTCCTATTGTGATTTTTTTTCAAGAAGATTGCGCAGGTCATTGATTTCCGCATCGGATAGTTTATCGCTGTCAAGAAAGGCGGACAGCATGGCAGAGATATTTCCGTTATAGTATTTCTTCAAAAAAGAGTTGCTTTCTTGACGGATATATTCCTGTTCTTCCACCAATGGCGTGTAGACAAACATACGGCTTTCTTTCTCGTAAGCAATTGCCTGTTTGGTTACCAGACGTTTTATCAAGGTCTGAATTGTTTTGGGATTCCAAGAGGTCGTTTTGACTAACTTCTCAACGATTTCATTTGTACTGATCGGTGCGTTGTTCCATATAATCCGCATGACTTCAAATTCGGCTTCCGATATCTGTGGTAGTGGTTTCATGTTACGCCTCCAATTTTAAGTATTACATCTGTAATAAAAATATTGTAGTATCATTGTAAGCGATTGTCAATGAAAAGTAAGCGCTTTTTTATGAAAAGCTATTGCACATTAGCCTACAATATGTTAATATAAATACGCCTACAAAGTGTTAAGATAAAAAGGAGGAGGATACAATGCAGCAAATTTCGGAATCGGAACTGGTACTTATGAAGATTATTTGGAAAAATGGAGGAACCGCGTTATATTCTTATGTTATGGAAGAACTAGAGAAGGAGCAGAATGAGTGGAAGAAAAATACAGTACTGACGCTGTTGTCCCGTTTGATAGAAAAACAGTTTTTGAAGACAAAAAAGATTGGCAGGCGCAATGAGTATGTAGCGGTGGTAACGGAACAGGAATATCAGACGATGCAGACGCACAGTTTTTTGGATAAGGTTTACGGAGGTGACGTGAAGCATCTGGTATCGGCTTTGTTGCAGCAGGATATGCTCTCCGCGGACGAGTTAAAAGAAATAGAAAGGTTTTGGGCGAAACAAAATGAGTGAGTGGATCAAAGTATTATTATCGCTTTCCCTGTCGGGAACATTGCTGTTTCTGCTGATTTTGGCATTCAAACAGGGATATAAAAATCGCTTTAGTAAGTGTTGGCAGTACTATAT
>JAIEDW010000252.1 GCA_029067805.1 Lachnospiraceae bacterium | reverse complement strand
AGCTTGAACAGCCGATCGTGGACATGGTGTCGGTGGCGTTTGCGGACATGAATCATGACGGACTGATGGACATTATCCTGATAGCGGGCTGCGTCAATGATTCGGGCAGCTATGCGGGCGAGTTGTACAAGATTGGAGAAGTGCTTTTTCAAAAGAAAGACACCACTTCTTTTTACGGGGATTGGCGCGTCAATGACAAGCTGAATCGGTTTGGCATGAACAAGAGTGCAAAGTGCATCATATCTTTCGTGCGGGATGGCAACTCTACGGAATTTCTCTATACGGCGACGACGGAACAGGAGCTTATGGACAACGGATTTCGCGTGTTCGAGGAACAAAGTTATTGGAGAACATATGAAAAACTAGGAAAACTCAAGGTATTGCCCGGCGTATTTTCGATGGCAGACTATGACATTTTAATGATTTATATGATTAATGCAGACGGAAATATCGTATGGAGCTTTCAGCCGATGGGAGATATGGATAACCTCTATTCGTTGAAGGGAATGAGCGGGAAAGATATGGACGGCGACGGTATGAAGGATTTGGTCGTATGGGCGCAGTACAGCAAGGAGGGCGAGCACGGCGAGCTTTTGGTGAAAAATCGCTGCTCAGTTTATTATCAGCGCACGGGCGGCTTTGATACGGACACGGACTTTGTGGGAAATTATCAATTTACAAGTGGGGAAAACATGGAGATGCTTTTAAGTGCGATACGCGCTTACTGGGGCTGGTCGGAATAGGAGAAAGGGAACAAATGATAAGGATATTAATTGTGGATGACGAAAAGACAATATGTGATTTGATTGACATTAATCTCTCTGCAGCAGGTTATCAATGCAAAGCGGTTCAGGACGGTCTTGCTGCGATTGACTTGATAGAAAGGGAACACTTCGACTTGATCTTGCTGGATATCATGCTTCCAGGTGCAGACGGATATGACATTATGGAGTACATACGACCGTTAAAAATTCCCGTGATTTTCATTACAGCAAAGCATGATGTGAAGGACAGAGTGAAAGGGCTCAAACTCGGTGCGGAGGATTATCTGGTAAAGCCGTTTGAAGTTGTGGAGCTTGTGGCGCGTGTAGAGGTGGTGCTGCGCAGATACAATATCGCGGAAAAAACGCTCACGGCGGGAGACATTGTTGTGGACATGGAAGCACATAAGGTGACGAGGGGCGGAAAGCCTGTAGCGCTTACAAACAAGGAATACGGGCTTTTGGTGCTCTTTATACAGAATAAAAATGTGGCGCTTTTTAAAGAGCGGCTATATGAGAAGGTATGGGGGGATGAATACCTTTCGGACAGTAGAACGCTGGAACTGCATGTGCAGCGCCTTCGGAAAAAGCTTGGTTGGGAGAACAACCTCGTGGCAGTCTATAAGGTAGGGTATCGCTTGGAGGTAGATTGAATAAATGAAATTTTCTTATAAAATATTGCTGAGCACGGTGCTGATTATGGCAATCGCATTGGGTGTGAGCGGGTATTTTTTTGTCAATTATGTGTTTGACGCCTCCATGGAACGGGAAGTAGGACAGGCGCTTGACGAGAGCAGTATTTTGCAGTTTGCGTTTGAAACGGCGGCGCTCAATATTCCGTCTAAGTATGACATGCTGCAAAACGCAACGATAGAGGAAATCGGCATCAAGCTTGAGGCGAGCGGACAGGGCGGAAGACTTCTTCGGATATCCGACGAGGAAGGGCGTTTTTTGTATGCAAGTGAGGACTTTGCGCAGCAGATTGATTTTCTGATGCAGATTGACAGCCAGACGCGCATTTATCAGGTTGTGCGGGACGGTGACTATTATTATATTCAGACCGGTACAATGCTGGACGCATTGAACAGGGTACTGTATCTTGAAACACTCCATGATGTGACGGGCATTTTTGAGGAGCGGCAGCGGGGATTTCACATCTACAGACAAGTGACGGTTTTAATGCTTTTCATCAGTTTGATCGTGATGTGGATCATTTCGGGATGGATCACAAAGCCGATTCGGTTTCTGACAAAGGCAACCAAAAAAATGGCGGCGGGCGATTATGCGTATCGTGCAAAGCGAATTAGTCGTGACGAACTCGGACAGCTTACGGTGGATTTTAATAGAATGGCAAGTGCGCTTGAGGCAAATATGGAACAGCTTGAAAATGAGGTGCGTGCGAGAGAGGATTTTATCGGTGCGTTTTCCCATGAACTGAAAACGCCGCTTACTTCCATTATCGGGTATGCGGATTTGCTTCGTTCAAGAAAGCTTGATGACGAAACGCAGTTTCTCTCGGCAAATTACATATATACGGAGGGAAAGCGTCTGGAAACAATGTCCTTTCGACTTTTGGACATTGTCGTTATGAAACGCGGTGAACTGGAATTACAGGATACCGATGTATCGGAGCTTTTTGACTATCTTCATGATATGTATGGTGCGGTTAAAGGTGTGACGCTTGACATTTCGTATGATGCTGGACAGGTCTGTGTGGAGGTCAATCTCTTGAAATCCGTGCTTTTAAATCTGATTGACAACGCGTACAAGGCATCGGGTGAAGACGGGACGATTGAGGTGCGGGGGCAGCAGTGCGAAGAAGGCTATTGGTTCAGCGTCAAGGATTACGGTGTCGGCATTCCCGAGGAGGAGTGCAGCCGCATTACCGAAGCGTTTTATATGGTTGACAAATCGCGCTCGCGCAGCAGAAACGGTGCGGGACTTGGATTATCCTTGTGTACGCAGGTGCTTTCGCTTCACGGCAGCGAGCTTGTTATCGAGAGCAAGCTTGGAGAGGGGAGCTGCTTTAGCTTTCTGATTGGAAATACAGATGGAGAGAATGTTGAATGAATGTACAGGTAAGCAGAAACGGGAATAACAGGAATCAGAATAAGAACAAAAAAAAGAACAAATACAGGAATAAAAAATACATCTTCGTGCTTTTGATCATCGGCACGGCACTTGTAGTCTGTGGCGCGATCTGGGGACCGGAACAGCTCTCCAAATACAGGGATCGTTATACGCTGAACAAAATCCAGTCGGAGGCTGTGGAAGGAAACGGAGAGGGCTATCGTTACTCACTGAATAACAACGAAAAGCTCTATATTCTGTCAAAATGCCTTACCAATCAAGTATTGCCCGAGAGTGATGCGAGTGCGCTGACAAAAGTGCAGACGGATATGGATTACAATAATTTGACGGGAAATTATGCGTTTGTGGTCAATCATCAGGAACCCTCTGACAAGGAAATTACGGAGGAACAGGTTTATGAGCGATGCAACGAAGAGCTTGCAAAGATGTATACACTTGGGATTCTTCCGGAGGAAGTAAGAGGGGTTACGGCGGCAACACACAGCGCAACGCTCTACTCGGCGATTGATGTGCTTGAACCGCGCAACAATCTGTCGGTGTGGAAAATAAGCCTAAGAACGGGGCAGCAGAATGCCAATAAAGAAGGATGCCTTCTTGACGTGTATATGGATGCCGATACGGGGCTTGTTTACGAATTTTATGTTAGAACTGCTAACAGTACATGGGCGGATATCGACTCAGACGGCATGGTAGAGAAATGGAGCGCGTATCTCGGGCTTACAGGGCAGGAGAATTATGACGATACCAATCCGCTTTTAGAAACGACTTCCGATTATAAGAAATATAAATTCGCGGGGGTAGACAACGGAAATACAATTGTGACCGTTGGATTTTATGAGGGGATTAACGAGTTGTTCTTGAAGATTTCGCGATGATGCAAAAATGATGTAAAAAATATGTCGTTTTGATGTGGAAAATATGATAATTTGATG
>JAIEDW010000251.1 GCA_029067805.1 Lachnospiraceae bacterium | reverse complement strand
GATTCATACAGACGTTTTATTCAGATGTTCTCTGACGTTGTTATGGAGGTCGGTAAGAAGTATTTTGAGCAGCTTATCGACGAGATGAAGGCAAAGAAGGGCGTTACGTTTGACGTTGACTTGACTGCTGCCGATTTGAAGGAGCTTGCGGAGCAGTTTAAAGCTGAGTATAAGAAACAGCTTGGACAGGATTTCCCGTCTGATCCGGTTGTGCAGTTAAAAGAGGCTGTCAGAGCGGTATTCCGTTCTTGGGATAACCCGCGTGCAAATGTTTACCGTCGTGACAATGATATCCCTTACAGTTGGGGTACGGCAGTAAACGTAATGCCGATGGTATTCGGTAACTTAAATGAGGAGTCGGGCACAGGCGTTGCGTTTACGCGTGATCCGGCAACCGGCGAGAAGAAGCTTATGGGTGAGTTCCTTACAAATGCACAGGGTGAGGACGTTGTTGCAGGTGTGCGTACACCGATGCCGATTGCACAGATGGAAGAGAAATTCCCAGAAGCATACAAGCAGTTTATCGATGTCTGCGGTCTGCTTGAGAATCACTACCATGATATGCAGGATATGGAGTTTACGGTTGAGAACGGTAAGCTTTATATGTTACAGTGCCGCAGCGGTAAGAGGACGGCACAGGCAGCGTTAAAGATTGCATGTGATTTGGTTGACGAGGGAATGAAGACAGAGGAAGAGGCAGTTGCAATGATCGATCCTCGTAACTTGGATACTCTGTTACATCCGCAGTTTGACGCGGCTGCATTAAAGGCTGCAACACCTATGGGGAAAGGTCTTGGCGCTTCTCCGGGCGCTGCATGCGGTAAAATTGTATTTACGGCTGATGATGCCGAAACGTGGGCGGCAAGAGGAGAGAAGGTTGTACTTGTTCGTCTGGAAACCTCTCCCGAGGATATTACGGGTATGAAGGCGGCTCAGGGTATTTTGACTGTTCGCGGCGGTATGACATCTCATGCAGCAGTTGTTGCCCGCGGTATGGGTACGTGTTGTGTATCAGGATGCGGCGATATTGCGATGGACGAAGAGAACAAGAAGTTTACGTTAGCCGGAAAAGAGTTCCATGAAGGAGACTATATTTCAATTGACGGTACAACAGGCAACATCTATGACGGACAGATTAAGACGGTTGATGCTACGATCGCAGGCGAGTTCGGCCGTATCATGGCATGGGCAGATAAATACAGAAAGTTAAAGGTTCGTACAAACGCAGATACACCGACTGACGCAAAGAAGGCAAGAGAACTTGGCGCAGAGGGTATCGGTCTTTGCCGTACGGAGCATATGTTCTTTGAGGAGGGCAGAATTGCGGCATTCCGTGAGATGATCTGTTCCGATACCGCAGAGGAGAGAGAGGCTGCATTGGAGAAGATCCTTCCTTATCAGCAGGGCGACTTTGAAGCGCTGTATGAAGCGCTTGAGGGGAATCCGGTTACCATTCGTTTCCTGGATCCGCCTCTTCACGAGTTTGTTCCGACAGAGGAAGCCGATATTGAGAAGCTTGCAAACGCTCAGGGCAAGTCTGTAGAGACGATTAAGAATATTATCGCGTCATTACATGAATTTAACCCGATGATGGGTCACAGAGGATGCCGTTTGGCTGTTACTTATCCGGAAATTGCAAGAATGCAGACAAAGGCAGTTATCCGTGCAGCGATTAATGTACAGAAGAAGCATTCTGACTGGACTGTAAAGCCGGAGATTATGATTCCGCTTATTTGTGAAGTGAGTGAGCTGAAGTTTGTAAAGAAGGTTGTTGTAGAGACAGCAGACGCGGAAATCGCAGCGGCAGGCGTGAAGTTAGAGTATGAAGTAGGTACCATGATTGAGATCCCGAGAGCCGCATTGACGGCTGATGACATTGCAAAGGAAGCTGACTTCTTCTGCTTTGGTACAAACGACCTTACACAGATGACATTTGGTTTCTCAAGAGATGATGCGGGTAAATTCTTGAATGCTTACTATGATGCAAAGATTTTTGAGAACGATCCGTTTGCAAAGCTTGACCAGACAGGTGTCGGCAAGCTGATGGAGCTTTCTATTAAGCTTGGAAAGCCCGTAAATCCGAAGCTTCATGTGGGTATCTGCGGAGAGCATGGCGGAGATCCTTCTTCGGTTGAGTTCTGTCATAAGATTGGACTTGATTATGTTTCATGTTCACCGTTTAGAGTGCCTATCGCTCGGTTGGCGGCAGCACAGGCGGCTATCAACTTGGGGTAGCGAATGCAGGTTCGATAAAATTGTCTTTAAGGGAGCTATTTCATTGTGAGTAGCTCTCTTTTGTATTGTAAGTAAAAGGATTTCATGTTAAAATCATTATAAAGAGGTGAAAATAAATAGTGAATAGAAAGCTGAAAGTATATTTGGATACGTTAGTTATAAGTCATTTACAAATCTGAAAGGATATAAACTCATTGAAATACGGAGTCCATCGGTATTGTTAGAAAGTGAGGGATAATTATGGAGAAGCCAGTACTGAGTCCTGATTTCACAATTGAAGATATTCATAAGTTACGAGAATATAATTATGAAATAACAAAAAATATGAGTGATAAGGAGAGGATGGATTATTATAATAAAAGGGGAAGGGAAGTTCAATTAAAGTTAGAGAAAATGAAGTCTTTAAATGCTTGATGTTTAAGAATATATTTATTGTAT
>JAIEDW010000250.1 GCA_029067805.1 Lachnospiraceae bacterium | reverse complement strand
AAGCCTATAATAATCGCGGCTTTTTCTATGATAAAATGGGCCAATATGAGAAAGCTGTTTCGGACTTTAACAAAGCAATTGAACTAAAGCCTGATGATGCAGAAGCTTACGATAATCGCGGGTGTACCTATGATGATATGGGTGAATATGAGAAAGCTGTTTTAGACTATAACAAAGTAATTGAACTAAAGTCTGATAATGCAGAAGCTTATTATAATCGCGGGTATATCTATGATAAAATGGGTGAATATGAGAAAGCTGTTTCAGACTATAACAAAGTAATTGAGCTAAAGCCTGATTCCGCAGAAGCTCATAATAATCGTGGGTATACATATCATAATATGGGCGAATATGAGAAAGCTATTTTAGATTTTGACAAGGCAATTTTAATCAATCCAAATTATGCAAACCCATATAAACATTGTGGTACTGTTTGCAAAAATAAGATGAACTATAAAAAAGCCCTTAGCTTTTATAATAAAGCGATTGAATTAAATCCCAAATACAAAGAAGCATATGTAGAACGTGCAGAAGTATATCGCTTAATGGACAACATTGAAAAAGCTACAGCTGATGAAGAAATGGCAGCTACATTATAATTTATGATAAATGAGGAAAGAATTAATCCTGATGAAAAATTTGTGCGAAGACCTTAAGATATTGTTTAATAGAATAAAGTTGTTAGCTACCGTATAGCTACCAAAGGGCTTAAAAACATTGTAAGATCAAGGAAAACAGCGATGCTTCAGGAAGCTGCTGACGCAGGAAAGTTCTAAAATAGGTAAGATTTATAAAAAGTGTCGCAGATTACTTGATTTGCGACACTTTTTTTGTTGTGTTTTGACAATCTTTATGTAAATGAATTGACATCTTTTGATTTTGATGATAGACTTTTTTATTGTTAGTGAACTAAACACATATTTATATATGAGGAGAGGAAAAACAATATGAAAAAGAAAATTTTAAATGTATTATTATCAGCAGCAGTTATCACAACAATGATGTTCTCTGTTACAGCTTGCGGTTCTAAGACAAATGACGCTCAGAACACAGCAGCGGACGCGCCGGCAGCTGCACAGCAGGCAGCAGATGTAAATGCAGATGCGGATAATAAGGCAGCAGCAGACGAAACAAAGGCAGCAGATGTTGATGCGGACAAGGATAATGCAGACGAGAAGAAAGATGACGCAACAGACGGACAGATGTCACTTCAAGAGTGGACAGAGTCTGATGAGTGCATTCAGTTCTTAGAGATGATGAACGAAGGAATGGCAGATCAGGGCGTTTCTATTTTCTTTGAGGTTGACGGCGATGTGATTGCTATGGTATATCAGTATGATGAGCAGATTGAAGTAGCAGATAATGCCGAGGAAGCTATCAGCCAGCTTTTCGACAGCAATGCGACTTTGTTCGAGTCAGTACGTGACGAGTTGATTGATGAAACAGGCAACGAGAATACCGTATTAAGAATTGAGTACAGAAATGCAGATGATTCTGTCATCTACAGCCAGGATTTCTAATCCAAAGAAACAAAAACAGAATATAAGCAAAAGTTTAAATAGGGTAGCAGGACAATCTGTTACCCTATATTGTTGTATCGGGGAACTTATAGTGGTGCTGTGATGGGAAGGTTAAGGAGAAGCGTTTGAAAATACTAAGGTTTATGATGAGGTTGATTATATTTTTTGCGGGAGCAGCAGGCTTGACGGGGCTTGTCATGCCGCTGATCAAAAAGAGAATATTAAATATCGGAAATGCCGCAGGCTTGACGGTTTGTATAGTACTGATGCTTTACGCATTGTTTCTGCCACGTGTCAATAGACTGATTGCAAAATGGTGGCACTGTAAAGTCGGAAAAATTATTCTAAGTATTGCGGGATTTGGAGTAGTGGTGGGCGTTGTGCTGGTAATTGTTATGACAGTGTGTATGGTAAAGGCGGCGCTTGCATCCCCGTCACAAAACGCAACGGTGGTGGTGCTTGGGTGTCGGGTGTACGGAGAGCGTCCAAGCCTTATTCTGACGGAACGCATGGATGCAGCGGTTTCCTATCTAAATGAGAATCCCGAAGCCGTCTGTATTGCGTCTGGCGGACAGGGACAGGACGAGAATATTTCCGAGGCGGAATGTATTAATCGTTACCTTGTGGAAAACGGCATTGACCCTGCGCGCATTTATATTGAGGATCAATCCACGTCTACACGCGAAAATCTTGCGTTTTCGTATGAAATTATCAAGCAGAACGCTTTACCTAAGGAGATTGCAATTGTTACTAATGAATTTCACGAGTACCGTGCGGGTGTGATAGCGGGCAAGCTTGGACTTTCCTATGGAGCAGTACCCGCAAAAACGGCGTTGTGGCTTTTGCCAACCTATTATGCAAGAGAGCTTTTTGGGGTTTTGTACGAGTGGCTTATATAAAACTTGACATTTTTTGGTATTCGAATTATAATCAATGACAGGTATAAACCAACAAATGTTTAAGGTGGGAAAGGAGAACTACAATGAAACTTTCAGAAAAGCAAAGACTGAATTGGGAGAAAACACTCAAGGAAGGCAGTTTGATGGACGAGAATGATGTAATAGAGGAGCACACAGCGGGCGATTTGTGGACATTTTATTCACAGACCAGAGGAAACTATTTCTTTACGAAAGAAAAATTTATATTTATAAGCGCTTTCGGTTTGGAAAAGTTTTCGGTAGCTTATGGTGATATTTCGGGTGTAAAGACATGTAATGTAGGTGGTCTTATTCCCATTATACCGACAGGCATTAAGGTTTCGTTTATGGATGAGAACGGAAAAATGGTATCCAAGAAATGTTCTGTTATGAAACGGAAAAACTGGCTCGCATATCTCGTGGAGAGAGGCGCGAAGGAAGGCTGATAATATTTTTTGAAATACATATTGACAGGTTGGGTCTAATGCGTTAAACTAACATTAAGTTTAATGCATTAGACCTTTTTAAATTGCTGCATTGTCGTATCGGAATAAAGGAGGATTATCATGGATACACCGAAGATTTTTGAGAGTGAATACCGCTTTTGTGAGATTTTGTGGGAAAATGAGCCGGTGTCAAGCAGCGCGCTCGTAAAATTGTGCAGTGAGCAGCTTGAGTGGAAAAAATCAACGACTTATACTGTGATCAGGCGGTTATCGGAGCGGGGCGTATTAAAGTCGGAAAACGCTGTGGTGACTTCCCTTGTTTCAAAGGAAGAAGTATTAACAGCGGAAAGCGCGGAGGTTATTGAGAAAACGTTTGCGGGTTCGCTCCCGAGTTTTATCGCCGCATTTGCAAGGAAAAAGACGCTTACGGAACAGGAGATTGATGAAATTCGCGAAATCATCGATTCCTACGGAAATTAGGAGGGAGGGGTGAGAGATGATTAAAGGGTTGTTTTTGGATGCTTTTAATCAGGGTGTCGCGGCGAGTTATCTGATTATAGCAGTAATCATAGCGAGAGTTTTGCTAAAAAAAGCACCAAAGAGTGTATATTGTGTCCTCTGGCTGCTGGTGGGGATTCGATTGATTATGCCGTTTTCATTTGTGTCAACATTCAGTCTTATTCCAAGCGGCGCACAGGTTCGCAGTAATATAACGCAATTTATGGGGAATGACACGGCAAAGGAAGGACACCAGACTGCGCTTGATACGGTATCGTCCGACAATGCGGAATATATTAACGAGGAAATGATACGGGCAATCGGAAATCACAATGACAGTGCGGAAAGTGTAAACAGACCGCTTGTATATTTCTCGATAGCTTCCGTGATATGGATCATTGGGATTGGCGTAATGCTGTTGTATCTGATGATAAGCTGGTTTCGCATTGCGAGAAGGGTGCGTTTTGCGATTCCGGACGAATGGGAAGGCGTAAAATATTACCGCTGTGAAAAAGTCGATTCGCCATTTTTATTTGGATTTTTTAGGACGCGAATCTATGTGCCTTCCGGTCTGTGTGGAGGGGATTTAAGTTACGTATTAAAACATGAAACGGTTCACAGGCAGAGAAGAGATTATCTGATAAAGCCCATTGGATATCTGCTTTTGACAATCTATTGGTTCAATCCGTTTGTTTGGGCAGCGTATATTTTGCTGTGCCGCGATGTGGAGCTTGCCTGTGATGAGAGAGTGATAAGGGAGCTTGGAGGAGAATATAAAAAAGAATATGCGCATGCACTGTTGTCTTGTTCAGTCAATCACAGAACGATTGCGGCGTGTCCGGTTGCCTTTGGAGAGACAGGCGTGAAAGGGCGTGTGAAAAATGTGCTGAATTATAAAAAGCCGACATTTTGGGTGATAGTTGCAGCTGTGGCAGTATGTGTTATTATCACAGTCTGTTTTATGACTATGAAAGTGGAGACGGATACCGATCAAAATGGCAGTGGTTCGCAGTTTGTTATGGTAAATCCCGCGAATTCTCAAGGGACTCAAAACAGTTCTGCAGTTTCGGGGCAGCAATCGGGAAATGTTTTAAATCAAGAAATTGATAATATTGCGTATTTGCAAGAGCAAATTGCTACAGAAGAAGAACAGCTGGCCCAAATAAAAAAAGAACTTGAGGAAGAACTGAAAGTGATACGGGGAGAATCTGTGATTGCCAATGAAGAGCAGAGTGAATTGTTTAGTCAGCAGTTAGCACGAAAAAAAGAACAGCTTGCTCAATTTGAAGAGGGGCTGGAGGAAGAGATGAAAGCGATACAGGAGGAATATACGATTACTGATGATCAGCGCGCATTATTAAGTCAGCAGATTGCGAGGCTGAAAGCCGAGAAAGAGGCAATTGGGGCACAAATAAGTGTATACGAAGCGAATGAAACGGGGATTGATTATTCTGCCTATGTAAAGCAGTGGGCTGAGGCATTCTGTGACCGTGACGGAAAACCGATTGTTGAGATGGCGGATGAGACGGTGCGGGATGAGATGGCAGATGCGCTGGGGCTGGTGTGGGGAGTAAATGACAAGAATGAACCTTATGCATCTTTGGGCTGGTCGAGTCCGTGGCCATGGGGTGGCGAGGAGGAACGCCCAAATTATAGGATTGTTTCAGTATCCGACAGAGGGGCAGTTATTTTATACTATGCGTGGGTATCCGATCCGCATGTCACTGTGTGGCGTGAGTGGTTGTCTTATAAAATAAAGGATGGAGAATTTAAGGTGACCTCACAGCAGATACAGTTTCTGGAAGGAATCTGTGTGGCAGAAGAATTTTATCGTGCATATCCCGACGGTGTAATAGACGGTACAATGATGGATTACTATGCATACAATGGTGTGGGCGAAGCGCTGAATCAAAATTCCAAAAATCCGAATATGGCATCAAGCACATACACGGGACTTGATTCGCCAGATACTGCGGCAATCAGACTGCTCAATCTTTTAAAGAGCGAAACTAAGATAAAAACCGATGTCGAGTATACGAATGAAGAACAGACAGAGGCAGTCGTAACCTTTACATTTATGGAGAATATGAGTACGGCAAAAGTGAGAATGATAAAACCTTACGGCAAAGATAGTATTTGGCTTCCGCAGACTTATTAAACGGATAAGACCGATGTCTGCGGAAACGTGCAACAAAAGTGTTAATGAATCGCTTTTTCAATGACTCCAAATCCCAAAGGGTAAGGACCGGTGTGTACACCGATGGTAGCGCCAATCTGGTAAGCAGGGATTTCTTTGATGTCATATCCCTTGTTTTGCAAGACACTCAGTGCATGGTCGCGGAAGGCAAGTCCTTCCGCGCGGTCATACCCGTAACCGACCGCAATGCTGAAACATGCGATTCCGAGATTGCTTTCTTCTAAATATTCCAAAAGGAGATCGAGCGCCTTCTGCGTTGTGCGCTGCCGGCCTCTATCAATACCGGAAGGGAATATTTCACCTTGTTTCAAAGTGATTATAGGACGAATATTTAGGACGCTTCCGGCGAGCGCGGCAACTTTTCCGATACGACCGCCGTGCTTTAAATATTCAATGTTTCCGACTGTGAAAAAAATTCTTCCCGTGCTCTTGATTTCTTCAAGACGGGCAATCGCGTCCGAATAGCTTACACCATTGTCACGCAGGCTTGCGGCTTCCAAGACATACTGTCCCTGCAGGACGGTATTGATGGTGGCATCGATAACGGTAATTTCGGCCTGCGGATATTTTTCCTGTACAAGTGCGCGTGCATTTAGCGCCGACTGCATGGAACCACTGAATTTGGTTGTGATGCAGATACAAATCACAGGGGTGCCCGATTCGGCAAAGGGGAGAAATGCTTCTTCGTAATCATAGATGGATGGCATTGAGGACTTGGGATATACGCCCTTTTTGTCAACCATCTGCTGATAGAAGTCCCGAATATCAATTTCTACATTTTCTTTCAGATAATGTGTGTCGTCAAAAGACACATAAAACGGCACAACCGTAATGTTTTTTTCTTGCACCAGTTCTGTCGGCAAGTCACAGGAACCGTCGCTGATAATATGAAATGCTTCACGCATGGCAATCAAACCTTTCATCTCTGTAATTTTTCTTTTCAATGCGAACAGACCAACTATATAGGGCAGTTGCAGGTTTCTACGGATATATAATACTATGTTTGATAACAAAAAGCAATCATTTTGTACAGATAGATTGTTTTTGGTAGTTTTTAAAACTATTATATATAGCTACTGTTACTATAAAGAAAATTATTTTCCGGAAAAAATATCCTGATATACTTTCTAAATAAATAAACAAAAGCAGTGGATTTGCGGTCTTGTCCACTGCTTTGTTGTATTTGATTGATATATATTACGAATAGATACGACGTTTAACCCATTGTAACAACAACTTGATACTCGGTCTTTCCTTTTTCGTAAGGAATGACACATCCGTCAACCGCTTTTCCGTCAACGGTAATGCTCTTGATTCCTTTTTCCACGCCGTTTGGATTTTCCACTTTAATCGTGTAGGTGCCCTCACGGAATTTTCTTGTCAGCGTAAAATCGCCGAACCCTTTCGGAACACAGGGATTAACGGAAAGTCCCGTATGCGTGGGATATACGCCCAAGATATACTGCGAAATATTGACAAAAGTCCATGCGGCAGTACCGGTCAGCCAGCTGTTCTTTGCTTCACCGTGGAATTTGGCATCTCTTCCGGCAATCATCTGCGAATATACATAAGGCTCTGTTCTGTGAATTTCGCTGATTTCCTCCACATAAGCAGGGCAGGTTTTCTGATAGATTTCAAAAGCACGATCGCCTCTGCCGATAACAGTTTCCGCAATCGATACCCAGGGATTGTTGTGACAGAAGATACCGGCATTTTCCTTATATCCGGGTGGATACGAGGTAACCTCGCCAAGCTCTAAATGATATTTTGTATAAGCCGGCTGTAAGATCATGACACCATATTTGGTATCAAGCTTTTCTTTAA
>JAIEDW010000025.1 GCA_029067805.1 Lachnospiraceae bacterium | reverse complement strand
GCAAACTCGTCAAGCTCTTCTCTTGTAATTTTCCACTCGTCGCAGATGTTGTCTGCTGTCTGAATCATATGGTAATTGTTAAATGCGTCCCAGAGCGCATCGTTTACCATTGTATCTACCAATGTACCGTTGTTCATTCTGTAACCGAAACGGGCATTGGGAAGTGCAAACGGAGCCATAGACATGTTTTCCATACCGCCTGCCACTACGATATCCGCATCGCCTGCCAGAATCATCTGTGCAGCCATGTTTACGCAGTTCAGACCGGAACCGCACACTACGTTAATTGTGACAGCAGGTGTTTCAATCGGAAGACCTGCCTTGATTGCTGACTGACGAGCAACATTCTGTCCCTGTCCTGCCTGAATAACGCATCCCATGTACACATGGTCTACTTTTTCGGGAGCGACTCCTGCTCTGTTTAAGGCCTCCTTGATTACGATAGATCCCAGCTCTGCTACGGGTGTCGTGCTGAGCGAACCGCCCATAGTGCCGATTGCAGTACGGCATGCGCCTGCTAATACGATTTTCTTTGCCATTGTCTTTTCCTCCATTTTGATCACTGTTATTCCTTTTAGAAACATAGCATTTTGATTGTTATTTTTATCACAATCATCGTTTTCATTCTATCACATTGTTAAAAAAAAAGCAATCCCTAAATGCATATTTCCGACGCCATTCTTTCGTTGTTTCATCGCGCACTGCCTCACATCTGTTTGCACGCAAAAAGCGCGCAATTTGGTAGAAATCTACCCAGATTTCATTTCCGTTTTCCCGGCGTTCTTCATCAAAAATGAGTTCCAGTCCCACATGCAGATGTACCACATCGATATTATTGACATTTTCCGTATCACTGTACCCTGTGTGGCCCATGTACCCGATGACATCACCTGCCGATACATAATCGCCTTCCTTTAACCCTTCCGCATAAGGGCGGTTCTGTCGTAAATGTGCATAGTAATAATATCTCTTTTTGTCAAAACTCCGAATACCAATGCGCCAGCCGCCGTAACGATTCCAGCCAAGCGCCTCCACATAACCTGATTCGCAGGCGATAATCGGCGTACCAATCAGTCCCATCATGTCATGTCCTAAATGCTGCCTTTTATAGCCAAACGACCTTGATACACCAAAATCATCGTAATCCTGATAATCAAAGCCCTTTGCAATCGGAGAAAACGCTTTCAGCCCGTACTTCTTTTCCATTTCCCCGTTCTCGTTTTCGATTTCATATTCGCCTATCATACCGCCAAGCACAGCACTGTACGCATCATAGTAATAAGGAAAGTACTGGTACTTCTCTGCAAAGCTCTCCTTCGTTTCCTCCTTGGCGCTTAATTTTTCCGCCGCCTCCGTCAAATACCCTTCGGATTTTTTGCCAAATTCACCTCCACCCCTTACTGCCGTATAAGCAAGCAGTGTAATCCAGTCAAGATGCGTTTCGCTCTCATAACTTCCCACATCCAAAAGACATGCTTTGTTCAACAGCTCCGCAGGCACATTAAAATCAACCCATTTGATGTTATCTCCCGTCTGCGCGGTGTAAATTCCCTCCTTGGAGTTTTCATAGGAATAAATGCCCACCGCCAGTACAAATACCGCCAATACAAGACACGCAAACACCCTGTTCTTCACAATATCACCGTTTATACTGATTTCTCTTTAATATATGAAAGAAAAAAACAAAAAAGAATACCGCATATGCGATATTCTTTTTTTATCATCATTATTATCGGGCATCAATGTTCGGGTTCAATCAGACCATAGGTGCTGCCCTTTCTCTTGTAAACTACGTTTACCTCATCCGTCTCCGCATTGCAGAATACAAAGAAGTCATGTCCTAAAAGTTCCATCTGAACGCATGCATCCTCCGCATACATCGGCTTGATGTCAAACTTCTTGGAACGAACGATCTTAATTTCATCTTCCTCTTCGACATTGTCTTTTTCAAAGAAATCTGTTCTTAAGCTTGCTGCTCCCGCTTGCTGCTCCGCGCGGAACTTATTTTTGTATTTCTTTAACTGCCTCTCTATCACTTCAGCCGCAAGGTCTATTGACACATACATATCATTGCTTACCTGCTCCGAGCGAATGATATTTCCCTTAACAGGGATCGTGACTTCTATCCTTTGTCGCTCCTTCTCGACGCTCAACGTCGCGTGTACCTCTGTTTCCGGCGTAAAATATTTCTCAAGCTTGCCGATTTTGTCTTCAACAGCCGACTTCAAGCCGGGCGTCACGTCGATGTTCTTACCGCTGATTATAAATTTCATTATGCCCACATCCCTTCGTTCATGATTTTTAATTGTAAATAAATTATACCATATCTGTATATTTTTTCAATTCTTTTTGAAATTTATCCGAAGTTTTTTCATTTCTTTTTCTTTTTGAATTCGTTTTTTTGCATTATTTATTGTATCTTTTTTACAAAACAGATTTTCGATTTCATTCACCTAATTTCCACAAGAAAACCTGTTCATTTTGGTGGATAATGTGTATAACTTCGTGTATAAGTCCATTTTGGGCACTTTTTTGCACTCTTAATTG
>JAIEDW010000249.1 GCA_029067805.1 Lachnospiraceae bacterium | reverse complement strand
GAATATTTTACCTATGAGTATGAACACACAAATCATCATAATACTGTTTGCAATTCCTATACGCCTGACTGCATCATGCAGCCAGACGTTTTTTATTGCCTGCATAGCCCTGTCTGCATAATTCCAACATTTTATTCAAAGTTTTTTTGGAAGGCGGGCAAGATTGTAAATCTCCCTCGCTTTATTAGCGGAAAGGGAAAGTACCACCCCATCCCCAACAGAAAGGGGGTGAGAAAATGGATGCTATCCCCCGCGACTATGGCGAGCGGTGCCAGTTTGACTCCTATTGCAAGCTGGTTCTGTACCATGAGGCGGTTGACTATCTGCGGGAAATGCAGAGGCGGCGTGAACATGAGGCATCATTCAGCGAATTGTCGCAGGCCGACATGGACAAGCTGTGCGTGACGGACCAATACCCAAGCGACAGCTTTACTTTCATGTCACACGGGTACGAGCTGCATATCGGCAATGAGCTTGTGGCGGATGCCTTTGCAAGCCTGCCAAAGCAGGAGCAGAGTATTCTGATACTGCGTTGCGTGCTTGACCTGACGGATCAGGAAATCGGTCATATCATGGGAATGTCAAGGAGCGCCGTGCAGCGGCGCAGGACAAAAACGCTTGAAGAACTGCGGACAAGATTAAAGTCTATTATGCCGAAAGGAGGCTGACCCGATGAAACAGCCAAAGCATAGGGGAAAGGAGCTTCTCCCCTTATCGGTGATCGAAGCGGCGCATGCCGGCGATACTGCGGCGGTGGAGCAGGTGCTCCGCTACTATGAGGGATACATAAACAAATTGTGTACCAGAACGCTTTATGACGGCTGCGGGCAGCCTCATGTATGTGTTGACGAGTTTATGAAACGCCGTCTGGAAATCAAGCTCATTCATTCCATTGTCATAACCGTATGACGACAGGGCACTGGCAGCAACAGGATATCTTACCCTTTCCGTATCCTGGAAACTGCTGGCTGCCAGGGCACTTTGACAAAGAAAGTCCGGCTGATAACTCCGTGACAGCATAAGGCAGACGGATACATTCTTTCTATGCCGAGCCATGCGGCAGGCGCGCCATGACCTCTAAGCAGCGAGCGACCAACACCGTGCCGTGGAACAGGTGCAGCGGCCTGTGGGCGGTGACGCATGGAAAGGGAGATACTCCCTTACAGTCATAGTCCGAGCGTTAAGAGCGTCGCAGGCAATGAGTAGGGCCGCGTGAGAACCACGCAGGGGTGAAATTCCCGTGGAGCTGTGCCAGCAGCCGTCCGTTCCTGCCTGTTATACAAATAATGTAATGATTTTGCAGAAAGGGAGATACATATGCAAAATGAACAGAAACCGGTACCTGACATGGTACGCGAATATAAAATCGGGAACACAACCTATGTTGTGAAGTCCCATTCCAGACCGGATGCGGCAGAGGATGCAGTTTCCAAAATAAAACGCCTGATCCGGAATGACCTCCGAAAATCTGCAACAATAAATTGAAAAAGCAGCAGACAGACAACAGGCAGCGCGGTATAATAAGTGTAAGGAAAACATTGTCTGTTTGACTGTCGGATAAGGAGGTTAAAATGTTACAGTCAAACACACGCCCTGCCGTTAATAATTTTCCATACGCAGTCTTAAACCAGGAAGAAATTACTGCCCTGTACTGCAGATTATCACAGGATGACAAACAGGAGGGCGACAGCAACAGTATCATAAACCAGAAAAAAATCCTCAAAAAGTATGCACTAGACCACGGTTTTTCCAACTTACAGTTTTACATTGACGACGGCATTTCCGGGACCACGTTCAACCGGGCAGGTTTCCAGAGCATGATCACTGATATTGATACAGGGAAAGTCAAAAGGGTTATCGTAAAAGATATGTCCCGCCTTGGCCGTGATTATCTGCAAGTAGGCATGTACACGGAGATTTACTTCCCGGAGCATGATGTACATTTTATAGCAGTCAATGACGGAGTGGACAGCGACCAGGAGGACAACGAATTTACCCCGTTCCGCAATATCATCAATGAATGGTATGCAAAGGACACCAGCAAGAAGATACGCGCCGTGAAACGGTCAAAAGGAATGGCCGGCGAGCATATCGGCTCCCATCCACCCTATGGCTACATGAAAAATCCTGAAAACAAAAAGGAATGGATCGTAGATCAGGAGGCTGCGGAAGTCGTAAAGGAGATTTTCCAGTTATGCGTCAATGGATACGGACCTACCAGGATAGCCCATATCCTGACGGAGAGAAAAATTCTCTGCCCCACTTATTACGCGCTGGAAAGAAGCGAAAAGCCCAGGACGGCACTTCCGCCTGACAAATACGCTTGGAACGGACCGGTGGTTGCAAAGATATTGGAACGGATGGATTACCTGGGGCACACGGTGAACTTCAAGACGCACATCAAATCTTATAAGAATCATAAAAAGATTGATAACAGTCCTGACGATTGGAAGATTTTTGAGAACACCCATGAGGCCATTATTGAAAGGGAAACTTTCGATATAGTCCAGAAAATCCGTGCAGGGAAACGCCGTCCGACCAAAATGGGTACAATGCCTATGTTCTCAGGTCTGCTCTATTGTGCGGATTGCGGCAGCAGGATGACGTTTCACCGGGAAACAAGCCAGTCTCCTGATAAGTACAATTTCTGCTGTGGAAATTACCGGGGCAACACAAATTCATGCTCCATGCACTATATCCGCAATGTGGTTGTGGAGAAGATAGTCCTCTCAAATCTGAAAGAAGTCATAAAGTATGTTTCCGATTATGAGAATGAATTTATTCAGACAGTCATGGACGCGGATGTGCGGCAGCGGAACCGTGAAATGAGCCAAAAGAAAAAGAAACTGATGGAAATGCAAAAACGCATTAAAGAGTTGGACGCTATCTTCCAGCGTATTTA
>JAIEDW010000248.1 GCA_029067805.1 Lachnospiraceae bacterium | reverse complement strand
CGTTCAAGTGAGGCCTCTGCCGCTAATGGAAGGAACCCACATTTGGCAAGCAAGGAAATTTGTTCTTCAAAGTTTTTGGTTTTCGTAAATTCTTTCCTTAGTTCTCTGTTTTGGCTGCGTTTTATATATTTTTTGTGAACCCTGTTTCTGTAATGCATCAGCAGCTTCTCACTTCGGTCAGCATGGCGGTAACGGTAGAGCCATATGCATTTTCTGATCAGAAGTCCTATCGGTACGATCAGCAGCAGGATAGTAAGACTGATGGCAAAGCCAAAATTTAATGTGCGAAAAGCGGTTGCAATGCCGGTATTATTCTGCACAGCTCCTGTTGCATTGTCAGAGTCTGTGTCATCCCGGTTCGTTTGAAAAAGTCGCAGGAACATGCCCCAGATACCGCCTTGATTTTCATCTTCTTCTGTCAGGTAGGGAGTGAGTTCCACAGGATACCAGCCTAAATTTTCGTCATAGACTTCCACCCATGCGTGGGCGTTTCCGTCGGAGGCATCATAGGATATGACAGCGCTCTGTGAGAGCTGGGAGGCTCCATCATAATAGTCGGAAACATTTTTGTCTGTGAGCTTACCATCCTCTGCAATTTTTATGGCATCGACAGCATATCCCTCCACGTAGCGCGCGGGAATTCCCATATATCTCAGAATCAGTGTGGCAGCGCTGGCATAGTGGGCGCAGTAACCTTTCCGCTTTTCTGCCAGGAAATAATTGACGAAATCCTTTCTGCGCGGTGTAATCCCGGGGCTTAACGTGTATGGAAAATTGTCCTGGAAGTAATTACGAAGTTCGTCTATGATTTCGTCTCTCGAACCGGAAAGACCGGCTTCGTTGCAAAAATCAGCAATAGCCTTCCGATTTTGCTCTGGAATTTCAAGCCATAAATCGTCAGCAGGTATCCCGTCATCGTTGTTCGGTTGTGATGTGAGCAGCGGAAAAAAGACATAATCGTGCTGCATGCCTGGAAATATTTGCGCAATGTCCTGAGAGTAATATGGCTGATAAGTTCCGGTCATTGCCGCAACATTTTTGACAGTCATGACGCCTCTGGCATAGCCGTCCTCTCCGGAAAGATACGCCGTTTGCAGGCGATACGCTGTTTCGGCAGACCATCCCTGGTCCAATGTTTTCCTTGCCCAGTGATTTTCATAAGGAATATATTCCGCGCCGACAAATGTTTTCAGGTAAATCCTGTCATAGGTATAAGGCACAAACTCTAAAGTCAAATCTGTCTCATAGTCCAGCCGGACAGAGCTGACGCCGCCGAGTCGTCCGTTCACAAGTCCGCCTGTTGTCGGATAGATATTGATCAATCCCATCACACCTAAGAGATAGAAATTTTCCATTGTATCCATTGTCTGAAGCTTAAAATTACTTCTATTGTCCTTTGTCATAAATGCGTTTTTTGGGGTAAGCAGCCCTGCAATTCCAATAACAACAGTGCATAAAAGGGTAACTGCAAACAGTGTTCCCATGGCGGCCCTGCCGGAATAGTTTCCCGAGAATACATGCTTTTTGGCGGCTTTCTGAAATACTTTTTTCTTTTTTGTCTGACAGCAATAACGGTTTTGTCCGAGAATATATACCGTAAGGAGCCCGGCAGCCAATAAAATGACATAACCGCCCGAAGGCTCCCGCTCCAGATAAATCGGCACAAGCAGAAAGAACACAGAAAAAAAAGTCACAGGCAGATAGTGCATTTTGCGGGAAATCAATCCGTTTGTGAAAATACAAAAAATTAGGGCAAAATAGCACATGGCAACGGAAATGGCAAGGGAATGATTTTCAACCTGTTCCGCGAAACTTACCTGCGCGTTTGAGCCAAAAAAGCCCGTGGCAACATCGGAAACATCATTTAAAATGCCATAAAATCCACTGCCGATGTATGTCTGGAGTCCAAATCCGGCATTTAACACAAAGAGAAAAACAAGGACATAACCGACATTTTCCCACCATTTAGCAAAATACAATGAGGCACAGTAAAGGGAGGCGATAAACGCCGCCATGAAAAATACCCACTTTTCATAAGTAATATCAAAAGCGGACAACATTCCGCCGAGGCTGCCCGTGACGATTGCAAACAAAAACAGGACACGCACAAAGTAATCTGTCCATCTTTTTTCGCGTTGTTCACAAAAATCACCGGATAATATGATACCTTCTGACAATAAAATCTGCTGTTGTTTTTTTTGTAAAATCCTAGCCATTTACACAAATCTCCAATGCTACAGAATCATCTTTTGACATCACGCGCAGATAGCTCTCAAGCTGTGGATAGCAGTTTTTCATATACTGATGCAGCATATCGCTGCTATGTGAGAGCAGGTCTGTCTGAAAAATTTCGCAGAATGCAGTTTCAAGTTCATTGATACAGGTACAGGAATAGCTTTCAAAAGTAAACTGATGATTATTCCATACCAGCAGCCTTACTGCCATATGCTTGTCCAACAACCCTTTTATTTTATGATAACCCGCTGTCAACAATTTTTCCGCCTGCTGCCTGTCGTCAGGAAGTTCTAAAAGCAACACATGCTCACTTCCGGAAAGCGACACGCGTTCCTTGACCATCAGCTCCGGCTGTCTTGCCGAAAGTTTCCAATGGATATCCCGCGGGCGGTCACCTGGCTGATAGGTACGGATATCACTGACCTCGCTGTAATCGTTGCCTTTTCTCTGGCTCTCGGAAAGCTCAGCCACACCGGAATAGACATCCGGAATTTCTTCCTGTGAGGAACCGTCTGACTGTGGAAGCACAAAGAAACTGTTTTCTATGGCGCAGCCTGTATGGATTGCAAAGATACCAAGAAAATCCATAATAAAAAAATCATTGCACGCAAAGACAATCCGTCCCAGATTCGTCAAGGTGACAGTCATTTGGTAGCGCTTTTTTCCATGGGGAGGAACAGACAGCAGAAGCTTTTGGCTGTCAAATGTCTGATAGAAGGAATTTCCGATTGTAAGGAGCCATGTCCCACGCAGTGCACAGAGCCAGCTGCTGTTTGCAATATGAAATACGACTTCTGTCTCTTCACCCTGCCTGACGGTTTCATTTTCAAAAACAATCGTTCCTGTCACAAAATCAGTAAGCCGCCACGCCACGCCGAAGGAAAGCGGTATAAGTATAGTAAATAAGACAACCATTATCACAAAGAAATAGCTGCGAAAGGCGAGAAAGAACAGTATATGAATTATGTAAACTATCAAAAAAGCCAACAGATGCAGAAGAGATATCCGAACTCTTTTTTTGCCGGTCTGGGTATTGATCTCAGTGCGCATGAACTCCTCCATATTATATCTTGGGACTTTTTACCGTTTCATACAGCTTTTCAACCGCGGTTGGCGCAGTAACACCCTCCGCACGCGCCCTTGCGCTTAGACGCACGCGATGGCAAAGCACATCGCAGAGTACATCCTGCACATCCTTGATCGTTACAAAATCCCGAGCATCAAGCATCGCCAT
>JAIEDW010000247.1 GCA_029067805.1 Lachnospiraceae bacterium | reverse complement strand
GCCTAAAAGAGACCAGAAGTTTTTATGCTTCCAGTCTCTTCTATGTTTAAAGATGTTACTTATCTAAATGACATTGCCTTTTTATCTCTTCTTTTTTCTGCCATATTGTTTCGCTCCTTTTAAAAAAGTGTCTTCGACACTTCAACTCCCCTGCCCCTCAATCTTGAGGGGTGAGGATTCCTTTTTCTACATACTTCGTCTATAATAATCTTATGAATATTTTACAAAAAATCTTTTCAGACCATTATGAAGAAATCAAATATACCCTGTATCCACGCGACTGTGAAATAGAAAATATAGACAAGATGATCCACTGTGGTGACCCTGCTTTCGGCGGCGCCATGTATGGCTGCCCCCGCTGCGGCAAACTTAAATTTGTCCCTTTCCGCTGCCATAGCCGCTTCTGTCCTACATGCAGCAACAAATACGCTATGCAGAGGACTACACAAATGTCCTTTAAAATGATCCATGTTAAGCACCGCCATCTCGTTTTTACTATCGATGCACAACTCCGCCCTTATTTTTTAGATAACCGCAGCTTATTAAACTGCCTCTTCCATGCCGTAAGCAGTGTTATCCTCCGTATGTTCAATAAAATGAACAAATCCAAAAATTACACCCCGGGGTTCATCATGGCTCTCCATACTTTTGGCCGTGACTTGAAATGGAACCCACATATCCACTGCCTCCTCACAGAAGGCGGCTACAGCGATGATGGCTTTTGGAAAAATGTAAGCCATTTTAATTATACCTATCTCCGTAATGCTTTCCGCACAGCACTCCTGAACGAAATGGAAACAACCATAGGCCCCTCCTTTAAAGAAATAAAATCTGCCTGTTATACCAACAACAAACACGGTTTCTATGTTTATGCAAAACCAAACCAATGTGACCCAAAGGCCGTGGCAAAATATATTGGCAGATACCTCGGCAGGCCTGCTATAGCTACATCCCGCATTGACCAATATGACGGGGAAACTGTCACCTTCCATTACAACAGACATGAAGATGACAGTTATGTCAGGGAAACTGTCCCTGCCATGGAATTTATCCAGAGGTTAATCCGCCATATACCGGAGAAGCACTTTAAAATGCTCCGGTATGGCGGCCTGTACGCACGCCACAGGGATTCTGACAAACAGTTAAACCATACCATATCCAGAGAAAAACATAGGTTCTTCCTAAGCCTGGATAAATGGAGAACTTGTATATTATCCTCCTTTGGCTATGACCCCCTGGAATGTCCTGAATGTGGCAAAACCATGCTGTTTATGGAACTTTATTACAACCACCAGCGTGTCTCACTTGAAAAACTATATGAAAAGGCTATGTCCAAAGCCCATAGAAAACGTTCCCCTGCATAAATTTTTAGCGCAGTTTTCCTTTGCCTGTGCTATACTGTAAAACAAAAACAAGGGTGGAACTATCATGGATTTGAACTGCTCCCCGTCAAGTAGACAATTGAAAAAATATAAATTTTTCTGTCAGCAGGTAGATCCTGCTGGCAGTTTTTATGCTGCATGGAGATAGATCCCATGTTTTTCCATAGGCGTCAATACCCCAAGGTTTCTTTGAAGCCGCCGGTTGTTATAATACCCAATATAATTCTCAATCATTTCAATTACAGACTCCCTGCTGGTAAATTTTTTCCCATAATAGCGCTCCCGCTTGATGATACCCCAGAATCCCTCCATAGGGCCATTGTCAATACATTTGGCAACCCTTGACATGCTCTGTGTCATTCCTGCTGCTTCCAGCTTTGCATGAAATGCACGGTTGGTATATTGAAACCCTCTGTCGCTATGGAATAAGGGATGGGCATTCGGGTTGGCATTTAACGCTGCATCAAATGTGTCAAACACTAATGCGTTATTATTATGGTCACCAATAGCATATGCTACAATTCGTCTGTCATACAGATCCAGAATGGCGCTGAGATAGACCTTGTGTTTTTCGGTTCCGGTATAGTAATGGAATTCTGTCACATCGGTAAGCCATTTCTCATTTGGAGCATCCGCAGTAAATTCGCGGTTGAGTATATTTTCTGCTATGTATTGCGGATTCGGGGACTGCCTTGTACAGCCGTTATTCGCATATTTGATAGTTGATTTGATGTTTAACTTACGGCAGATGCGTAACACACGTTTATCATTTACATGGATGTCATGGTAGCGCTCCAGCTCATCCCGGATTCGACGGTATCCTTTGTCCGGAGATTCTGCATGGATCTTTTCAATGCTTTCTGCAATCCTCCGGTTTTTTTGCTCACTTTCCGGAATTTCCCTGTGCAGCCATTTATAGTAAGCTGCCCTTGAAACACCGCCAAGTTTACACAATATACAGATGGGATAATGATGTTGCTGATGTTCTTCTTTGATTGCCTGATATATAAACTCATGACGGACCAGGCTCAGCCCCGCCTCCTCTCTATTTCCTCGAGTTTTTTTAAGAAAGATGCCTCCATTTCAGCACGCTCTTTCTCTGCCCTTAAGATTTTCACTTCAGCACGCAGCTTTTCCAGTTCACTCATATCACCAGGCTCTTTCCGTTTTCCACGCTTATCCCGTAAAGCCTCAACACCGCCTGCCTCATATTTAACGGTGTAATTCCTTGCCTGCTGGTAAGAGACCTGATATTTTTCTGATGTCCCTGCATAATTATGGTCATGCGCTATGCAATACTGTACGATTTCAACACGTTCCTCAAATGTGGTCTTTCTTCCCTTAGTCATGATAGGGTTTCCTCCTGTCCTTGAAGATTTTAATTCCTCATGACCATTATACTGCTTTATCCACTTTTGTAACTTACTTTTTGAACGGATGCCATATTTTTTGCAGATATCATTCTGTGAACCCTGTCCAGACAGATAATCCAGAACTGCCTGCTGTTTCAATTTTTTGGGATAATTCTTATATCTTTCCAGGGTGAATGCGTCTGCTCCCATAGCCTCATAATTACAGAGCCACTGCTGAAAAGAAGCCTGACTTATACCATAGGAGACAGCGATTTGTCTTTGGCTTCCTTTGCCATTCAGGTAAAGATTTACTGCTGTTATCTTTTCTTCAGCAGATAATTTTCTTTTAGACATTCAATATGCTCCCTTCTAAGTGACAAGTTTTTATTATTTCACTTGTCTACCTAGAAGGGAGCATATCATTCTGACAGAAACATCCTGCTTTCAAAGAGACTGTCCGGCTTGGCTACGGCAGTCTCTTTGTTTGCGGATACTGTTATTGACACGATTTCCTGCTTTTGTTATAGTGGAAACAGTAAGGAGTTATAGGAGAAAGGAGAAGTCTATGAAAAAAAGAAGCAAAATGATGGCAGGGGTTGTGGTGGCTGCCATGGCATTGGGTATTACAGGTTGTTCAGGCA
>JAIEDW010000246.1 GCA_029067805.1 Lachnospiraceae bacterium | reverse complement strand
AATATGGGCGAGGACAGTGTAGACGTGGTGACTGCGGGAGAGCGCACAGAGGTGACTTATCAGACGAATGATTACGGCAATCAGACAGAAATTCTTGTGACCGTGATCGATCCGAATGGTGAGGCGAGCGAAGAAAAGCTCCATGCGACTGCGCCGGGAAAGTATACGACGGAGATTCCCACATCGCAGACGGGATTGTATCATTTTAATATCCGCCGTACCGAGGGCGGTGAAATCCGAAGTTATATGACGACTGCTGCCGCTGTGCAGTTTTCGGATGAATATAAGTTCGATGTGAGCGCAGATGCGTATTTGCGGTTTGCGGATCAGTACGGTAGAAGGATTACGGAGGAGGATTCCGTTTGGACGCGCATCACGACAGGGGCGCGGGAGAGTTATCCTTTGACGAATCTGCTGACGGCGTTTGCGATTTGTCTGTTTTTGGCGGATATTGCAATGCGGCGGTTCCAGTATGAGCCGAAGTTTGCCGGTGTGAGAGGCAGAAAGCAGAAGAAGGCGGCGGAAACGGACGGTGGGAAGGCACAGGAAGAAAGCGCGGTTCAGACACTGCCAACAATTCAACCGGCGGAACCGGTTTTGGAAGAAACGCAGGATAAGAAACAGAAGACGGAGAGAAAACCGAAAACAACGAAAAAAGCGAAGCAGTCCGAACAAGTGCTGGATACTTCACAGTTGTTGAAGAAGAAGGATGAGCGGAACCAATAGAAAGAATCCGTTTGCGATAAGGACATTTTCCTATAAGAAAAATTTAGGGAAGTGTCCTTTTGTTATGGTCAAAAAATAAAAAATATTATTCGTCTTCCTCTATAAATTGAATAATATCTGATACATTGCAGTGCAATAATTTGCATAGCTGGTTGATCGTATTGGTAGAGACACTATTCCCTTTTCGTATGGAATAATAAGTAGCTCGTGAAAAACCCAATTTTTCAAGTCTGTAGGAACTTATTTTTCGGTCTTTCATTGTCTTAAATAGGGGGGCGTAACTGATCAATATAAAAATCTCCTTTGATTGATAAATTATCAATAATGACTGCTTGAGTTAATTGTATGGGTATAAAATTGACTTGACTATGTATGAATATTCGAGTATAATATCACCATATATATGTATGGAAATTCATACATATACAATTTTAATGATTTGTAAATAAAGGAAACTTAAAGATGTTTAAATGGAGGATGAATATGTTTTGTTCAAACTGTGGTAAGGAAATACAAGAAGGACAGAGTTTTTGCCCTTTTTGCGGTCAACCTGTAGGTGTAGTGAATGCTTCTAAGCAGGTATATCAACAACGTCCTAACATAATGAATAATTCGCTTCAAGAAATACCAGTAGCTAATGAAAAATTTAATAAAGAGAATAAAGCACTCAAAGTTCTTAAAATTGTAGGTATAATCTTTGCAGTGCTTTTGTCATGTTTTATAGCATTTGTAGCATGGGGTATATCATTGTTGAAACAAGATAATGCGAATAAAGAGCTTACTCAAGTTGCCAATGATAATCACTATGACATACAGGCGACAACAAATTTATCAGAAGAAAGCACAGCTGAAGGCGTTCCTTCAGCTTCGGGAGAGCAGCCTTATGGTGATGGTACTACAATATTGGTATATATTGTCGGATCTGATCTTGAAACAAATGCCGGAAGCGCTACAAAAGACATTGATGAAATGATGAGCGCTCAATTTGGAGAGGATATTCATCTGATCGTTCAGACAGGAGGCGCTAACGAATGGCAAAGCAGTTCGGTTGACGGCACAAGTATAGACGATGAGAATATTCAAAGATATCGTGTCAGAAGCGGAGAAAAAGAGCTTATTGAAAATCTGGAGCTGACCGATATGAGTAATGCACAGACATTATCAGATTTTCTAAAGTGGGGGATAGATACATATCCAGCAGAAAGATATATCGCAATTTTGTGGGATCATGGTGGTGGAACAATATCCGGTTATGGTAAAGATGAGATTTATAATAATATAATGTCGCTTCCTGAGATTAAAACAGCATTTAAAAATACAGGATATCATTTTGATATGATAGGGTTTGATGCATGCCTGATGGCGACCTTTGAGACTGCTTATGCGCTAAGTGGTTATGCAGACTACCTACTTGCCTCTGAGGAGATTGAATGGACATATGGATGGTATTATACAGATTGGCTGACATCATTGGGAAGTAATCCTAATATGTCGACCGAGGATATAGGAAAGAAAGTTATAGATGATTATGCTGATTCGGTTGATAGTGTCAATAAATTGTATAACTGGAACACTATATATACACTTTCGCTGATGGATTTGACCAAAATTGATGAGGCCTTTTCGGTTATCACGGATTGCTTTGATGAGGCGAATGGAAAGGTAGTAGCTGGCGAATTCAATGAATTAGCACATGCACGATCGGAAGCAACCTACTATGGAGGAGGTAACGATAGAGTGCCTGAGGGATATTGTGCTCAAATAGATATCATGGATTTCCTCACCAGGGCAAACATAATGACGGATAGTTGTTCAAATATTATATGTGGTGAAAACGGATTCGTTGTATATGAAAAAAATAACTATCCTAGTTCCAACGGAGTTGCGATATATTTTCCTTACACGCTTGCATTTAATGACTATCCAGGGGCGTATGATAACACCTCGAAGGTATTAAAAGACATAGGTTATGAAGATTCCTATTTCAAGTTTTTCGATTCGTTTATGGCAGTAATAGCAGATATCAATGATATTGATTTTACCCCGCAATATAGTGTAGAGTCAGCTGAAACTGATGTACAAACGGCTGTTTTAAACAATCCATATACAGAGCCTGTGTTGGATGAAGAAGGACATCTGCCTATAGTAGAGGACGAAAATGGGTACTACATGATTGATCTGTCTGTTCAGCCTGAGGAGTTTGCAAATAATATCGCAACCATCTGGAGTTCAACATACATTGGTGATGAAGATGGGAAGTTTTGGCTTGTTATGACTACACCGGATACCAAGGAAATCGGTCATGATATTTTTATACCATATGGTGGTTTGTCATTGCGTCCATATCCCTTTATGCACGACATAGGTGGTAATGAGGTTTCAGTGCACTATTTATA
>JAIEDW010000245.1 GCA_029067805.1 Lachnospiraceae bacterium | reverse complement strand
AGCAAATATGTCTTCTTCGTCAACGTAGTCAGGTCCTTTACCTACAATAACGACTGTCGCTTTACCCTTGTTTGTGGCATTGAGCCATGTAACATCATACAGACTTGGATCAACAATTTGGTCCTCCCTTCCGACTTTTACAGTTACCTTTACAAATACTGCTCCGATGCCGTCAACGTTTGAAACCTTATTTCCTTCCGGCGTATAGAATTTTTCGCCGCAGTACGGTATCTTCTTATACTGCTCATCCTGTGAACAGTTTGCATCTGCGAAAAATTCTACTTTTGCCTTGGAAAGGTCAAATGCTTTTTCAGGATCCGCTTTTCTTACATAATAGTATGTCGTCTTAGGGAAATACTTGCCGGTCTCATAATCCTTATCGGTAAGAATAAAGTTGCTCTTAGCGCTCGGCGTAATCATTACCTTGACCCTGGCATACTGATCTTTATCCTCCAATGTAATATTAACCCTGTTTCCTTCAACAGGCGTCCAGTGTATATCTTCGTCAGCCTTTCTGTTGCCATTTTCATCTTTGCATTGTGTTTCTGTTGCCCATGCATAGGAAACGGTATATTCCGATGCCTTAAGAATTGCGCCGTTATATTCTACGAGAGGCTTTGAAACATAAGATTTTCCCTCTTTTGAGTAAACCATGTCGGGAGCAATGGCATATGTGTTGTTCAATGAAGCGCCTGTTATTGAGAAGGTTGCTGTCTGGGGCTTTGTGCCCTTGTAGTCATTAAGGAATGTGATCTTGACTTTTGCTGTGTTTGTGCCTACTTTCTTGTTGTTGCTATAAGAAACCTTATAATTCCGATCGGCTATGTCGTTATAACGGTAACCTGTTGTATACCGAACTGTCAGACCTTCGAGAGTGCTTCCTGTGCTGCTGTATTCGGCAGTCAGATCGGTGGTCTTAAAATCGTACCCCTCATATACGCCAACTTGAATATCATCTTCATCAAGCGGCTTCGGCAAAATCTTGAATGATTTTGTGACAGTTCCTGTGTACTTGCCCCTGCCCACTATCATGAACTTTTGAGTACCTGCGCTGTAGAAATCGCCGCTAACCATCACTACCTCGAAATCACTTTGGATGCCCTTATACGTTGAGAATGCAAGCGGTTTTTTGTCCCTGTCTCCTTTTTCATAGACTGTAATCTTTCCGGGTGCAGTAACAACCAGCTGACCATCAACGATTTCTGTCTCACCAAATAAGGTTGCCCAATCTAATACCTCCTCGCCATAAACCGGTCTGAAGTTCCTGTCAATCTCTACCGCAAGACTGGGAGCGCCGTTCTTTTCAACAACGATTACCTCAATATCAAATGTTCCCGTGAAGTTATTGATACCCTCTACCGTAAGTTTATTCGGTATCGGTTTTCCGTCGGCATCGTTTCCCGTAACCGAAATGTATTTGCCGTTTTCCAGACCCGCGCCCGAAATTGTAAAGTCCTTACCCAGCTTGAGCTGTTTTCCATTGTATGTAATAACAGGATTTACTTTGGCATTCTTTATTACCGTCATTGCGCCTGCATAGTCCGTCCAACCTTCAATATCTGCCTGTCTGATCTTAAATTTTTCTTCCTTCTTGGCTCCGGCAAAGTTGCTCTTTCCGGTTATTGTCAAGGTTGCCTCTCCGGCGTTTTTGTTGTTCTTGTATTTTACTGTGTAGTCTGTGCCCAGAGTCAGCGATTCGCCATTGTAGTAAACCTCAACAGGAGGTGTAATCGCAGCGCCGCCCTGATAGTATGCTTCCTCATCATCCAAACGGAAATACATACCGCTTTCGTAATCTTCCTCCTCCCAATATTCAAAGAGAACAACATTCTTTGTTACAGTATAAGTTGTGCCCGGTTTATGGAAATCCCCATCCCAGTAATCGTACCATCCTACGAATTTATATCCTATTCTCTCGGTAGGCGTTTTTTCCGGAAGTGTAATAACGGGAGGATCGCCTGCTGCAATTGTTTTCTTTAACTCGGTAATTTCGTTGTCAAATTCGTCCTTAAATGTAACAGTGAACTCTTTATCATTCGGCTGTGCCCATGTTTCCCTAAAGGTAACGTCTTCCGTTATCACGCACTTGCTGCCTGTGCCGTAAGCGCTGTCGTCATATTCCGTTTTCCATCCGGCAAAGGTATATCCTGCTTTCGTAGGTGCGGTCTCGGGGAACGTAAACTCTTTTCCTGCTTCTACCTTTTGGGTCTTCATCACGTTGCCGTTTTCATCTGTCAAAGTGACAGTGTACTCCCGCAATTTCCATGTTTCCACAAAAGTAACGTCTCCTGTTACCGCGTAAGTCTCTCCTACCGCATATACCTTGTTGGGGTCCTTGTCGCCTTTCAGTTTCCATCCGGCAAAAACATAGTTTTCATATTCGTTGTAGGTCTCATCGAATGTAATGGTTCCGCCTTCAAGCACGAATGTTGCATCAATTTCATCTCCGTACTGATCTTCGAAAGTAACGGTATATGTTATTGCATCTATGTCCGCAATAACCGCATAGAGTGTTACGTTTTCGTGGAAATGTATGTATCCTGCGGGATAATATACAGTCGCTTTTGCATCCGAAGATAAATCCCAGCCTAAAAACTCCTTGCCTTCCGGAACATTAACCTTTGATTCCACCAGTGCAAGCTCATAAAGAACGCCTTCCTTGGGATCGAACATTTCCACTTCATCTTCAAAGATGATGTCATTGCCGTTCATAAAAGTAATCGTTACTGTTTCTGAGGCTTCTGTAATTATAATGTCTACAGAATCATCCTCTGTCGGAATGTAAGTTGTGCTGCCATCAATCTTTGCTTTCAGATCAGGAGATACAGTATCGCCATCCCTTACTTCCAATTTGTATTCCTGGTTCTTTTTCAGGTCTAATGTTGTACCTGATGTAACTTTCTTTTCTTCCGTGCCTGAAACAAAGTATACCTCTTCTCCGTTAAGCAGATTATCTTCATCTAAGATGGTCGGCGTAATTTCTACTGTAGCCGGTTTAACAGAGATATAGTAGATGTTGATGCCATTATTCATAGAATATAAATACCATGTTCCGGCCGGTACATCAGAAAAAACATATTCATCAGCTGCATTTATTGTTTTTGTTTTTATATCACTGCCATTTTTTAGCGCTAAATCTCTATCGTTACCTGAAACTGCTACTATTGTTACTGTAGAAACTTCTGTGGTTGTAAATGAGAGGTTTCTACAAGTAGAATCTCCTGTACCGTTAAGCTTTAAAACCTGTGTATAGGCTTTGCCTTTTACTGTGGCAGAACTTGCTCCTACAGACAGACCTTTATCGTCTGAAGCTGCAAAAGTAAATCCGCGATAGTCAAATGTGCTCGTATAATCTCCCAGCGGAAGATCTTTCATATCAAGCACAAGACATTCGGCTGTCGTATCCTCTTCCCAGGCTGCATAGAGTGTCAAATCAGCATTTACTGCCTGATCGAAATCATATGCTGCCGTTCCCGCAGCATCAGTATACCAACCCTTGAATTTATAACCATCTCTGATAGGACCTGCGGGTTTCGGACAGTTCTCACCCTTCAAAATCTTTTGTGAGGCGATATCATTTACGCCTCCGTTTTTATCGAATCTTACGGTAGCATAGTCTGATTCTCCGTGGTCAGCTCCGCCATCCGTATAGGTTACTTTAATTTCATAGAAGTTAACCGCCGGTGCAGAATCCGAATAGAGATAATATGTTCCTGCAGGCAGCGTTAATTCGATATATGTTCCTGCCGCCTTAGGTGCATTATTCAGTTTATTATTAATTACAATACCGCCGGCCGTATAATATTTCTCTGTAAGGGCTGCTGCTTCTTCGCCGAATACGAACTTATATGTGCCTGTGTATTCAGCGCCGGATTCCGTTGCAATCTTCAACTTAGCCGAATTGCTGTCATTGCTTGACATACATGCAATAGCAAGCTTCGCTTCCTTAACCGCAGTAAAGGATACGCTTCTGTACTCCTTCGCTCCCGGTCCGTTCATCTTAAGTCTTGCAGAGTAGCTTGTATCGTTAATTTTCTTGTTGTTTCCCTCTACTGTAACACTCCTATAGAGCGAATCCTCATTTGTTCCTGCGTGGATCGTGAATCCGTTCTTTACAAAAGCGCTTGTATATGTTTCAGAAGGAATATCACTTGCCTTAAGGCTCATATTGTAAGCTTTTTGCGGTTCGAAGCCTGCTTCTTTTACTTCATTGGAAATAAAGTCTTTTGTCTCACCGTCAGAAACATACTCATTATCTGTCTTCGGTGTTACGCTTACTTTGATTTTGCTTTCAACGTCCGCTTCCGCAACCGTGTAAGTCTTACCGTCTGAATTGGCGTCAGCAGTAAGCTCTGTTGTTTGGCCGTCTTTAACGCGTGTCCATGTAATTACAGATTCGTCTGCCTCACCGGCTGCTTTATCCAGTTCATATGTTACTGTCAGCTTATTGCCCGGTTTCGGATAGGCAAGATCGCCTCCCTCAATCGTAAAAACAGGCTCTTTCTTAAAGGTAACAAGTTTTTCGGATACAGTCTTTGTTTCCGCTTTTTCAGCATCGCCTGTTTTGTTATCGATTTTAGGCGTTACCGTTACTCTGATTTTTCCGCCTGCATCTGATTTTTTAACTGTGTACTTTTTATTATTACTGTTTTCGTCGGCAGTTAAATCCGTGGTCTTTTCTGTGCCATTTTCGTCTTTTACAAGTTCCCACTTAATCTCAGACTCATCGGTTCCCGGTTCGTTCAGTTCATAATCAAGCGTAAGTGTTTCTCCCGGAAACAAAGACTGTATCCGAAAAACTTGTTACCTTTAAGAAAGAGCC
>JAIEDW010000244.1 GCA_029067805.1 Lachnospiraceae bacterium | reverse complement strand
ATTGCTCATATGCACATATTCATTATGCCTTGCTGCCGAAATCAAGTCGAGCACGCTGCTGTGCGTGATATTCCAATAACCTTTGATGGTAAAAAACAAGTATAGAATTGCAAATGACACAGATGTCATTTTTATTGCTTTCCATGAAACAATAAAGTCGATTTGAACCGCAATATCGGAAAGAGCGCTCATAATCATTTGGAATAATCCTGCAAAAAGAGCGCCAAAGCTAATTCCCATTACGAGTGCAGTTATTCCCACAAGGCTGATTTCAATCATGTAAAGAACACCGATTTTTCGGTTTGACATTCCCATAAAAATATAGATGCCGATTTCCCGTTTGCGTCTTGTCAGAAACACGTTGGTCGCGTACCAAAGGAAAAAGAACATAAAACATCCGAGAACAATGGAGATTATTTCAATCAGCATATCAATGTAATCCTTATTGCGCTGTCCTAATACTGCAAACACTTCCGAATATATGATGTTTTGAAAATTAAAGTACACTAAAATTGTAAATGTCAGGGACAGGATTAAGGACAGATAACTTTTAAAGCTGTTTTTAAAGTTCATAAAAGCAAGGCGTATCATATTCATGCGAAATCACCTCCGATGGAAGTCTGCAAATCAATAATTCTGTTGTAAAATTCCTTTCGGTCGTTTCCACGGTTGATCCGGCACTTCATCATACCGTCGGACAACAAGTACACATCTTTTGCATAGGAAGCGCAGTGAGGGTCGTGCGTTACCATCAGAATCGTTGCCTGTCCGCTGTCATTGACTTTACGCAAACATTGCAGCAGTTCTTTTCCTGCTTTAGAGTCAAGAGCGCCTGTCGGTTCGTCGGCGAAAATAATTTCGGGATTGGTGATTAACGCGCGGCATACGGCGCCCCGCTGTTTCTGACCGCCGGAAAGCTGGTAAGGATATTTGTGGAGCTGTTCACTCAAGCCAAAGGCGGCAGTAAGCTCCTGTACCCGCACGAGAATTTGCTTGGGCGATACATTGTCAAGTGCGAGCGGCAATGCGATATTATCCTGTAAAGTCATGGTATCCAGCAGATTGTAATCCTGAAAGACAAATCCGATTTTATCTTTTCGCAGTTTGGAAAGTTCTTTATTAGAGATACGCGTCACATCTTGTCCGTCGAGTGTGACAATACCTTGTGTGGGCTTGTCAATCGTGGACAGGATATTTAGCAGTGTCGTCTTTCCGGAACCCGATGGTCCCATGATTGCGATAAAATCATTCTTGTAAATGGTCAGGTCGATACCTTTCAAAACAGTTGTCTGAAGTGTTTTTGCACCATAGTTTTTGATTAAATTTTTAATTTCCACTACTTTTTTGTTGTTCATGTAGTCCTCCCTTGTTTTTGTATGTTTTCTTTTGGCTGTAATGTTATTGTAGTGTACTTTTTTGCAAAAATCCTTACAAATGGCTTACAGTTTTGATGTGCAATAATGTTAGTTGCAACGAACTACACGATTATGCTCCATGAAGTAAGATGCAGAAACGGGTATATTCTCCATATCGACTTTCAACAGACATCGAATGCTCCAATTTTTTTGCAATTTTATTAACCATATATAACCCCATACCCGTTGATTTGTATTTGCCGTTATGATAATTTTTGCCCGTATACCCTTTTTCAAAAATACGTTTGATATCACATTCCTGAATTCCTTCCCCGTTATCCTCAATAAAAAATTTGATCATATCTGACGACTTTTCCGTCCAGAAACGAATATAGCGGCTATCTGCGGTATTGTTATTGTTGTTGGTATTTGCATATTTAACAGCATTGTTTAAAAGCTGGTCTAAGATGTACGTCAGCCAAGTTTCATCGGTATAGACGGTCACATCATCGACAGCAATATCGAGTTGAAATTTTTCTCGAATCAGAAAAAACTGATTGTTTCGAATAGAAGCCTTGATGCATGTGATTAGCGGAACTTGTTTTATCTGCAAATCAAATAGTGGAACTTGCAGCCGACAGCTTTGCATGACCATGCTCATTTGCCAGTTCATGCGTTCAAGCTGTTCTTTCATATCGGTTCGGATGTCAGCATCCTTTATTTTTCCCACAATCAAAAGAGCCGCCGCAAGCGGTATCTTAAAGGCATGGCACCAGTTTGCAATATAATCCTGCAGATCATGGATTTCTTCAAATTGTTTCTGAAGGCGTTTTTCCAAAATCATTAGGTCATGTTGAAAAACCTCCGAATCGTCGGGATTTGAGAGGGTATCATAAATCAAATCGTCCTCGTTTAAAAATATTTTTTTCCTGTGTTCCTTTTGTCGATAATCAAAAAAAGCCGTACCTTCTATAATTGCCAGAAATACCAGCAATAGCAAGTCAAGATACAGCAGATAGATACTCGGCATCGTTTGCAATAAAAACAGGAAATACAGATTAAAACTTACCATTAAAAACAGCCAAACGGCATATTCTCTTATTCTCTTTTTCAACCATTTCATTTTATAAAATATCCTTGTCCTTTCTTTGTCTGTATCACATCTTCTCCACAAATGGCATTTAGCTTGCCGCGCAGTCTGCTGATTATGGTGGTCAGTGCCGCGTCCGTAACATATTCGTCCGTATTCCATAAAGTCATCATTAACTCTTCGCGCGTTACAATATCCGGCTTGCATTCCACCAGCCGCGCAAAAAGCCGTCGTTCCGATTTTGTCAGGTCAATCTCTTCGCCCGCAAAATACAGACTTTGCGTGTCACTGTCAAAACAAAGCTGTGTATTTAGAAAAATGCGGTCTTTTACCTGATATTCATATGTTCGCCGAAGAATCGCTTCAATTTTTGCGTTTAGCAGTTCCATGCGAAACGGCTTTTCCACATAATCGTCGCCGCCCTGCGCAATTGCCGTAATCTTATCCCTGTCATTATCGCGGCTGCTGATATAGATAATCGGCACTTTTGAAATTTGTCTGAGCTGATTGCACCAGTAAAATCCGTCATGGTAAGGCAGGTTAATATCCATTAGGACAAGCTGTGGTCTTAGTGCAATAAATTCTTCAAGAATATTCTCAAACTGCTCTGTAGAAACGGCGTCATAGTGTAATTTCTTTAAGGACAGACAAATTTCCCTTGCAAGAGAAGCATCGTCTTCAATGATCATAAGTTTAAACCTGGTATCCATTGCAGCCTCCAGTTAGATGTAAGTGTTGTTAAACGTATTATATCTTTTTTTCTTTATGATGAAAACGAAAATAGCAAATATTACAAAAGTGTAAGAAACAATTGAAATTATCCGCTAATATTTTCGAAATGATTGAAGAGTGGGGCGTTATGATTTATAATTATACCATTGATAAAAAATGTGTATGCCTTAAATGCGCATAAACTTGTGGACTTTGAAAGGAGTATATTTCAAATGGACGATAAAAACGGTGTATTCAGTGGGCAATATGAAACATACCAGCAGGCGCCACCTGTACAGCCACCGCAGTATGGTCAACAGATGCCACCTCAATATGGTCAACAGATGCCACCTCAATACGGTCAGCAGATGCCACCTCAATATGGCCAGCAGATGCCGCCACAGTATGGTCAACAGATACCGCAGCAATATCAACAACAGTCTTATACACAGCAAATGCCGCCGCAGTACGGCCAGCAGATGCCGCCGCAGTATGGCCAGCAGATGTCGCCAGTACAGCCGCCGCAAAAACTTGAGAATCGTCCGGGTATTGCAGGAAAAGTATTTAACGGAATTTTAGTCAGCTTTGTGATCATGGGACTTTTTATTGGCATACAGTTTGTCACGGCAATTGTGATGATGATCGCTTCGGCGATGCAGTACGCGCTTGAGGCGCCGGGAGATGTTGCGTATGTCACACGGATGTTGACCGAAACCATACAAGACGGTGAGTTTATGACGAATCTTACTGTCATTGCTACGGCGATTTCCGCAGTATTTGCGGTATTTTTCTACTGGCTGTTGTGGGGGCGCAAAAAGACAGCGGAGGACAAGCAGTATTTTCGGGAGAAAGTGCTGCGGGGAAAGAATGTTGTGATGCTTTGCGTCGGAACGGTCGGACTTTATTTTGTCTCTATTCTGATTTCGGATATGATCGGGATCATAAGCCCCGAAACCATGAAAGAGTACAATGAGATGATGGATATTGCGCTTGGTGGAAATATTTTTATGGCAATCATTGCAGCAGTCGTGTTGGCACCGATTTCGGAAGAGTGCATTATGAGAGGAATGATTTTTCGGAATCTGCAAAAATATTTTTCTGTTCCGGCAGCAATTGTAATACAGGCTATAATGTTCGGGATTTTTCATATGAACTGGGTGCAAGGCTTATACGTGCTACCGATAGGCGCTGCACTTGGATTTGTGGCTGCAAAGAGTAAAAGTGTGTTTCCGAGTATTTGTATGCATATGTTTTACAATTTCATGTCGGTTGTGTTGGCGATACTGCCTGAATTTTGCCAGACGATTGTTTTTTGTATCATAGTGATACCAGTCTGCGCGGCGGTGGTTTGGGCTGTATACAAACACGTTGAATATTAATAGATTTACAATGCCGTGCATATTGCAAAATACGTCTATAACGGTTGAAATGTACGTTAAAAAGCACTGAAATTTGTGATTTGTCACAAAAAAAATTAGTAAAAATCACAAAATTCATCAACCGTTCATATTTTTATTGTACTTGAAAAAAAATTCTACTATAATAGGTGTGTTGAGTTTAACGCACTACAGTGTTGAAACAAAAAGGTAAAAGGAATTGATTTATAAACTTTAAGGAGGATTATGAAATGTCTTACGTTGATGAGGTATTAGAGCTCGTAAAGAAAAAGAATGCAAGCGAGCCGGAATTTTTGCAGGCAGTAACAGAGGTTTTGAATTCATTAAGACCTGTTGTGGAAGCAAACGAGGAACTTTACAGAAAGAACGCGATTTTAGAGCGCATTACAGAGCCGGATCGTCAGATCATGTTCCGTGTTCCCTGGGTAGATGACAAGGGACAAGTTCAGGTAAACAGAGGTTTCAGAGTACAGTTCAACAATGCGATTGGACCTTACAAGGGAGGACTTCGTTTACATCCTTCCGTAAACTTAGGTATTATCAAGTTCCTGGGCTTTGAGCAGATTTTCAAGAATTCCTTGACAAGCCTTCCAATCGGTGGCGGCAAGGGTGGTTCTGACTTTGACCCGAAGGGCAAATCAGACAGAGAGATTATGGCATTCTGCCAGAGCTTTATGACAGAGCTTTGCAAGTATATCGGTGCAGACGTTGATGTTCCTGCTGGTGATATCGGAACAGGCGCAAGAGAGATTGGTTTCATGTTCGGTCAGTATAAGAGAATCAGAGGAATGTTCGAGGGTGTTTTGACAGGTAAGGGACTTACATACGGCGGTTCCCTTGCTCGTACAGAGGCAACAGGCTACGGTCTGCTTTACCTCACAGAAGAGTTGATTAAGTGCCACGGCGAGTCTATGCAGGGTAAGACAGTTGTTATTTCTGGTGCTGGTAACGTTGCAATCTATGCGGCACAGAAGGCACAGCAGATGGGTGCAAAGGTTGTTACATGTTCTGATTCAACAGGCTGGATTTATGATCCGGAAGGAATTGATGTAGAGCTTTTGAAAGAGGTTAAGGAAGTTAAGAGAGCAAGACTTACCGAGTACGCAGCAGCAAGAAAGAGCGCTGAGTATCATGAGGGACGCGGCGTATGGCAGATTAAGTGTGATATCGCACTTCCTTGCGCAACACAGAACGAGCTTTTGATTGACGATGCAAAGCAGTTAGTTGCAAACGGCTGCAAGTGCGTATGTGAAGGCGCAAATATGCCTACTACAATTGAGGCAACTGAGTACTTACAGGCAAACGGCGTATGGTTCGTTGGCGGCAAGGCTGCAAATGCAGGCGGTGTTGCAACTTCCGCATTGGAGATGTCACAGAACAGCGAGCGTTTAAGCTGGAGCTTCGAGGAGGTTGATGCGAAGTTACAGAACATCATGGTAAATATTTATCATAATATTGACGACGCTGCAAAGAGATACGGCATGGAAGGCAACTATGTTGCTGGTGCAAATATTGCCGGATTTGAGAAGGTTGTTAATGCAATGCTGGCACAGGGTGTTTGCTAATTAATCGGTGATATAAGATAATAAAATGATAAAGAAGTCCCATAAACATACCGGATTTGAAAATCGGCTGATGTTTATGGGATTTTTTATTGTATGGCGAAAATAGATTTATAGGTGTAGAAAATTTAGAAAGGTTGAAAATAAAGTGAATATAGCACATAAAATCAGTAATATATGACAAAATAATTTTAAAATAGATTGACGAAAGTGAAAAAAACACATAAAATATAGAAAAATAGTAATGGAGAGAATGATATGCTTATTCGGTTCAATGTGAAAAATTTTTTATCTTTTAGTGCAAGAGAGGATAATCAATCAGAAGAGTTTTCCATGATAGCGGGAAAGGTGCGAAATAAGAAAGAACATGTGTCGGACGATGGAAAAATCAAATTATTAAAATTTGCGGCAGTTTATGGCGCGAATGCTTCTGGAAAATCTAATCTGGTAAAGGCTGTAGATTTTATGAGATCCACAGTAATTTCAAAATTGCCAAGTGGACATACAGATATGTACTGTAAAACGGACGAAATAAACAAAAAGAAACCAAGTTATTTTGAGGTAGAAATAAAATTAAAAGACCGATATTTTGCTTATGGGTTTGAAGTAATTTTGAGTAAAGGAGAATTTTTGTCAGAATGGTTAGTCGAATTGCTTCCTGATAATAAAGAAAAAATGATATTTAATAGGGATATTCAAAATGGCAGCTATAAGTTGGGTGGAAGATTGAAGATAAAAGGAGTATCAGATAAATTAGAATTATATGCAGAAGATATTCGAGATGATGAAAGTGCTTTATTTTTATCTGTTATGAATAGAAATAAGAAAAACTTTTATCAGGATTATAAAAGTGCAATGATTTTGCGTGATGTATATCAATGGTTTATGGATTGTTTAAACGTAAATTTCCCGGATAGTCTAATATCAAGTTATTCATATATGGCTAAAGGTGACAATATTGAAGAAATATGTACTATGATTTCTGCGTTCGGAACGGGAATTGCTAATTTTCAAATAGTTGATGTTTCGGAAGAACAGGCATTTTCTCATATACCTAAGAAAGGATGGGATGAGTTAATTACGGTTCTTGAAAAAGATGTTGATTTGATGAAAGGTAACGTTAAAATAAATGATATTTCGCATATCATGCGAACTAGAAGGGATTTATTCATAATATCTGTTGATAGGGATGAAGATGTAACCTTTAAAACAATAAAATTTTCTCATAGTAAAAGAAATATTCTTTTTGAATTGTCGGAGGAATCGGATGGAACAATAAGAATTCTGGATTTGCTAGAAATTTTACTATCAGATGAAGGAAAAACATATGTGATTGATGAACTGGACAGGTGCTTGCATCCAAGCTTAACATATAAATTTGTTGATACATTTTTGAAACTTGCAGCGCAAAAAAATATTCAGCTAATTGCTACGACACATGAATCAAGACTATTAGATTTCGATTTACTGCGGAGGGACGAGATTTGGTTTATTGATAAGCGTAAAGATGGAGAAAGCGATATTTATTCTTTGGAAGAGTATAACACACGTTTTGACCAAAAAATTGACAAAGCATATTTAGAAGGACGTTACGGAGGAGTTCCAATATTCAGTACAGTATTTCCGATTGAGGAGGTATAATGAATGAGAGAAAGGAGAACATTTGCGGAGCGTGCCAAAGTGCTGAAATCGGATGAAACAAAAAGAAAGTTCTTTTTAGTATATGAAGGTGCAAGTACAGAGGTATTGTATTTTGATGCTTTAAAGACAAAAAGAGAAGATGTTGGTATTAGTCCGCTTATTGAATTAGTTCCTATTATAAGAAGCTACAGTGAAGACGGTTGGAGCAATCCAAAGAAAATTTTGGATAGAGTGATAGAGAATTTAGAAGAAGACAAAACGGGGAGATTTACTTATGAATCACTGTTAAACCGAATCATGAATTACTTTTATGATGAGGAGATATTGACAACAAGCAAAGTACAAGCGAGTGCAGTTTGGAATCTGATGCAAGATGCTTGTAAAAATATGCTGGGAAAGTCGTTATCTTGTGAGGTATCAAATTTAGAGGACGATTGTAATTTTATTATTGAATATTTGAATCAGGAATCTGATATTGAAAATATTGTTATAGACATTTCGGAGATTATCAAATCCACTGTAATTACTTATGCAGAAGGGTTTGATAAAGTCTGCTTGATTGTGGACAGAGATAAAGAGAGTTTTTTAGCAGCACCAGCGAATAATCAGTATGAATATGTATTGAAAAAATGTAAGGAAAAGGGGTTTGGGTTTTATGTTACTAATCCATGCTTTGAGTTTTGGCTTTTGCTTCATTTTGAGCAGGTGTTTGAACTGGATAAGAATAAGCTGTTAGAGAATTCCAAAGTGACGACAAAAAGAAGATATACAGAACATGAATTGAGAAAGTTCCTGAAAGGATATACTAAAAGTAATTATGATGCGGAGTTGCTTATAGAAAAGATTGATACTGCGATTAAAAATGCAGAAATGTTTTGTAATGATATTCAACGGCTGCAGGATGAGGTGGGTTCGAATTTGGGGGATTTAATAACATATTTGAGAGGATAATATTAAAAATCATAAAAAATCAGGCGGTAATTATAGTATATTACTACTTGATTTTTTTGTGGGGAATTTTCGAAAATTCCCCTTATAGTATGCAAAAAATATGCATTCCTGTTTTATACTGTACATATACACATTGCATTATGCAGATTGCAAAAGGCAGAATTCAAGTTAAAACAGATATAAGGGGGAAGCTTTAAATGAAATCACGAATTGTGCACATCTTATATTTCAGTGTTTTTATCATATTGATTACTGCCTGCCAAAATAAGGAGGATACTATCAATTCTGTTGAAGAGTCCGAAGAAACGGAAGAATCTGTCATAGAAATTTTATTCCCTAAAAACGCTGTTAGGATACCAAATGAGTATTCTGATCTGTCACAAAGTAAACATAATACACTGCAAGAAAATGACACAAATGTCATAAGATTTGAGGAAGTACAAACAAGTGATGCGGTAAAAGCATATGAGGAATTCTTGTCAGGGAATCGGACGGTACGCATTGCTGATACTATATATGATAACGATTGTGGAGTATTAATGAAATGGCAGGGAGAGGATATCTCTCTTGAAAATCTGATTCAAGACCTTGTAGAAACATCAAACAACCTTGAAGACGGAATAGACAGCGTACAGTATGCGTTGATTGACTGCGGAAACGACGGAAAGAAACAGCTTGCCCTGCGTACATACGGTATGAGCTATCACTCACTGGGAGATGATAGCGATTTTACAATGGTGTTTGACTGGCAGGACGGGGAGATTTCGATGATCTATGCAGTTGCCTCGTGGGCAAGAGATTGCCATACGCTCTATGCAAACGGATATGTATCCGGTTATGGAAGTGGAGGGATGCATTATACGTGGGAAGGAATCATAGGGCCAGATGGGGGTTACCAAGCAAGCTATTACTGTGCTGTACGTGGGAGTGGACTGCATGGAATGACGCTCTATTGGGCACTCTGGGAGAAATATGGGATGGAAGGTGTTCCGACAGATTTCTATGAGTACAAGATCAATGATGAAACCGTTTATGCATATGATATCCTCAAAGAAACGACAGACGAGAAAATGCAGATAATCCAAAATTACATTCAGGAAAACGAGGCAGCTATGGGAATACATTTTGTGACAAACGACGAGGCATGGAAGTGCGTAGAGGAAAACCGAAAAACACTCGGCATCACAGACGAGATGGGAAACGAAGAAAATAAGATTGCATGGAAGACGCTGCCACTTGAGCCTTCCGCACTGAAAATGATACAAAATTAACAAACTAAGATAAAACAGATATAAGGGGAATATTCAAATGAAATCAAAAATAGCACTTATTTTATGCGTAGGAGTTTTAGTGATATCAGCCGCAGGCTGTGCGAATAATACAAATTATGTCAACCAAACAGAACCTGCTTCCGAAATCGAAGAACCCGTAACGGTAATTCCATTCGACTCGGAAACTACCGAAATATCCGAGGAGCATTTCGGCTTATCGGAAAACAAGTTCTGCGAAATGGCGACAACCAACTACAATTTGTCCGAAAAAGAAGCAAAAGCAATGTACCAAAAAGTTGTAGATAGTAAAATCCTTGAAAAAGAAGATATGCGCCTTACAGGAGCTGTATTAAACGACTACGACGGAAACGGTAAGACCGATATGATTGTCTGCCTGTATGAGGACAAAGAAAATGCCGACAGCTACGCGG
>JAIEDW010000243.1 GCA_029067805.1 Lachnospiraceae bacterium | reverse complement strand
AGATAAGATATCCAATGTAAGTGGAATGAATTCTTTTTCGAGCAACTTGATCATTGTGTTTAAACCCATGCTTGCAGCGGCATTGTTTGCGGTCGGAGGCCTTCCGATTATCTTACTGATTGATTTGGCAAGTTTTGCGATTGCGTTTTGCGTACTGCTGTTCTTTATTCCGATACCGGAACAGATTGAAAAAAAACAGCACAAATCGTTGTTTGCGGGAACGGCGGAAGGATTTCGCTTTTTGAAAACAGAAAAAGGCATCCTCTATATTATGATTACAATGGCATTGATCAATTTTTTTTCGAGGTTGACTTATGAGAACATTTTATCTCCGATGATTTTGGCGAGAAGTGGGAATGACAGCATGGCGCTTGGAATTGTGAATGCCTGTATGGGTATCGGAGGAATTGTCGGGGGCATCATCGTATCGTTCAAAAAGGAGAGTCGTTATAAGGCGAGTGCAATCTATGTTTGCGCAGCGTTATCGTTTTTGTTTGGCGATTTGTCAATGGCAGTTGGAAGGAATGTGTTTGGCTGGTCATTTGCGGCAATCGCGGCGAGTATTCCAATTCCGTTTATCATGGCAAACCAGAATGCGATTTTATATAAAAAAGTTCCCGAGGAAGTGCAGGGGCGGGTATTTGCGGTAAGAAACGCGATACAGTACAGCACGATTCCTGTCGGCATTCTTTTAGGAGGCTTTTTGGCGGATTATGTTTTTGAGCCGTTTATGCGCTCGGAAACCGGGACTGCGCAGATGATGGAGAAATTAGTCGGAAACGGCGCCGGAAGCGGTATGGCTGTGATGTTTCTGTGTACAGGCATCTGTGGGTTTGCAGTCAGTATCGCGTCTTGTTTCCATCGTGAAATCCGCAAATTGAATCATTAAAAAAATCCGTATTGAATGAGAGATGCGGTAAAAAAACAGCAGACGTGATAAAGTTATGTCTGCTGTTTTTGTGATAGCAGGAAATGGTCTTGTCAAAATCCTGATAGACAGATACAATAAGAACAGTACAAAAGGATAAAAGGAGGAAAGGAAAGATGGCTCTATTTGGAAAGTTGTTCGGTAAAAATAAGGAAACTGCAAAGAAAAAGGATGTGGAGAAGGAAATTTCCTGCATGATCGTCATTCCGAAAAATGAGGAGGAAGCGGACAATTATGCGCTTTTGGAGGAACGGCTCAAAGCTTCCAAAACGATAACGTTAAAGGACAGCATCATTGATAACGGATGGAAACTTAAAATTGCGTCCGGTGAAATGGAATGTGATGTGAATATCAGTACAATGGAGGTTGAGATTCCCGAGATGTTTCGCATTCAGCACTTCTTCCGCGATATTGATATAGAGGCGATTCAAAGACAGAAGAGGGGACTGGTTGTGGAAATGCTCTTTAATGAGCGCATTCTGGATTCGTATCATACACAACTAAAGCTTATTCATGAAATGATGCCCGACTGCCTTGCAGTATTGGATGCGAGTTCCGAAAAAGTGCTTTCGGGAAAATGGGTTGCGCTTGCCGCCGAATCCAATGTGCCGCCTTCCCCCAGATATATTTTTACCGTACAGGCGGTATCGAATGATGACGATGAGGTATGGCTTCACAGTCACGGATTAAACAGGTGCGGACTTTGTGAGCTTGAGGTGTTAAATTCCACAAAGGACACCTATGATGCGCATTATAACATTATTGAAACGATGGCAAAGCGGTTGATTGAGAAAGGGGAGCTTTTATCGGAGAAAGAACCGATCTATCTTGCGATGGTGACGAACGAAATTCCGCTGATCGCAGTCGCGGTTGACTGGAAGGAAGCGTTAAAAAAATATCCGTCGGGTATCTTAGGCGGTGCAGGGGACAGAAAGGAAGGACATAATCGGAATACGGATGTGATATTCTGTTATGCAACGCCGGAGGACTATGATAAGAAACGGTATAGTGAAGTAAGCGTATTTGACGAATATCTGAGTGAAAATCCGATTTATATGCTTTCCAATCAGGAAACGGAACGCATGAAAAAGCTTGCGGCAGAGCGTCTTGAATATATGCTGAAGATGTTTGGAAGAGAAAATATCCATATTCTTTTAAAGGTCGGACTTGAGGTTGACGAGGAATTTAAGGAGGAAGGAAACAGCTTTGAGCATATCTGGTTTGAATTAAAGAAAAAAGAGAGTGATACGTTTGAGGCGGAGTTGACACAGGAGCCGTATTACGTGAAGGATTTGCATGAGGGGGCAGTGATGACGTTCCCATACAGTCAGATTACGGATTGGATCATCTTTACGCAGGACGGAAGAGTGACACCGGATGACGTGTATCTGCTCGCGTATGACGGGTGGAATTTGGAGTGATAGAAATCTTTCAATTCATAATCTATTGACATTTTTAAGCATATATAGTATAGTGTTTCTGAAAAGAACTACTATCGACAAAAGGGATGGTGAAGCAGTTGGACAGTACCGTTTTGGGTATCCTTGCGGAAAAGCTGATGAATTTTGGACTGACAAGACAGGAGGCATTGATTTATCTTTGTCTTGTGCGAAACAGGGAGTTGTCAGGGTACGAGGTATCAAAGCTTACAGGTATTTCGCGTTCAAATGTCTACAGTGCGTTAGCAGGGCTTGTCGAGGAGGGTGCGGCATATCTGCTTGAGGGTGAAACCAACAAGTACACAGCGGTGACGGTTGAGGATTTCTGTCATAACAGAATCAGAGAGCTGGAACGATTAAAAAGCGAACTTGTGATGCAGATTCCGCAGATAGAGCCAAACACAGAAGGTTATATCACAATCAGCGGTCACAAGCATATCATGGATAAGATATACAACATGCTTGCGCATGTAGAGTATCGTGTCTATTTGTCTATCCCGACGCAGTATATCGACTTGATCAGAGAGCCGCTTGAAAAACTGATAGCAGATCAAAAAAAGGTTGTGCTTTTGATTTGCGAGCCATTGGAGCGGAAGTTGGAGAATGCGATTGTCTATATCACGGGCAAGAACGACAGTCATCTTAGATTGATTGTCGATTCGGCATATGTGCTTACCGGTGAGATGACAGGCTCGGACACGGACAGCTGTCTGTACTGCGGACAGAAAAACTTTGTGAATGTTTTTAAGGAATCGC
>JAIEDW010000242.1 GCA_029067805.1 Lachnospiraceae bacterium | reverse complement strand
CTGCTCGTTCCAACAAGTTTGCCGTTATCAACGCAAACCAAGGTATTCCTACCTTGATTATCTAAGTTTGATACCCAACTCCCCTCTGGAATTGAGTCAAGATAATCTTGTGGTATGATATCCTTATATGCAAATTTCCAGCTTTTTTCATATATCATACTGATCGCTATCCTATCATCAGTAGATATAATATATCGAACTTCCATCTTGGTTTTCTCCATAAAATCCGAATTTCACAAGGGTAATTTGATTTTTTAGTTGGGAACAATTACGTTTCCATCCGCGTCCAGAAGATAGATTGCGAAAACCTGTTCCGTTGATAATGGAATAGAATCAGTTACTTCCCCACATACAATTCTAATATTATCGCCCATTTCCAATTCGGGAACTCCATTAGCAGAAACAACATTCGTACTGACTTCTACCTCTTCTCCTTGCGAAACGACTCCATTTGTTACATCAAGACATTCAACAAGAATAGAATCCTCATGTATTTGAAGAACAGTTGCATTAAAATAATTTTGTTTTTTTTCGTTATCTTGGAAAATCGCGAAAGACAAAACACAAACAAATATTAAAACAAATATTAAAATCATTACAGACGAAAACGATTTTTTCATAATAATCTCCCCATTTTGCCAAAGTCTGCAAATTTGGGCGTAAGCACAAATTTGTCGTGTGAAAAATTTATTTTTCACACTATCCTCTTAATACCGTTTACAAAAATTTTCACACTGCATTTGATAAATTCTTCCCTGCTCGTTTTGGCGAGATTTTGGTCAAATGACGCATTTAAAAACGTAAATCCAAAGGTAGAAGAAAAAATTGTCATTGCCAGGCTTTCAAAATCAAAATGTGCAATCTTTCCCAATTCTTCCATTTTTGTGAAATACTCCGTCAAAGAAGAAACAAATGCCTGCGGCACCTTCATAATCAATGGGGCTGTTTCAGCATAAAGCTGTGGCGCCCTTAAGCCAATCGAGAGATTGACAAAGTCCGGCGTTATTTTGTCCATGTAGGCATTCATAAACATTTCCAAATCCGGTTCCAGCTCCCACTGTACGTTTTGAAAAAGTTCCGGCGTAACGTTCGCCCGCCATTTTTCCTGCGATACGCCTTGCAGCACGATATCTTTTTTATTCTCAAATTTCCGAAACAGGGTGCATTCATTCACGCCCGCCAAATGCGCAATATCCTTTGTCGTAGTGGCAACATATCCTTTATCACGAATCAGCGACATGGTTGCGTCAATAATTTTTTGACTTGTGTCATCCATTTCCCCACCTCCATGCAAGTGCTTGCTATCATTCTATTGAATTTTTGTAAAAAAGTCAATAGAAAAGAACGATCAATATACGATATAATTGTGTTGGAAAATTATGCCGAGTCTTGCGAAAGCGAAAAATTAAAATATAGACAAGTGGAGAAAATCAAAATGCTGCACATAGCGATTTGTGATGACGAAAAAAACTTTGTTACATATTTAACAGATTTAATCAATCAATATGCCACAGAAACGGGCGAAGAAATCAAGATAACACCTTACTATGATGGAATGGAATTAATTGAACGATACGATACAAGCATTGATTTGATTTTCCTTGACATTCAGATGCGTCTTGCCGACGGATTATACACGGCAGAGCGCATTCGCCAATTCAATGAAGAGGTGGGCATTATCTTTCTGACAACGCTTACCCAACACGGATTAAAAGGTTATCAGTATCAAGCCGTGAATTACATTATCAAACCGATTAAATATGTTCGCTTGAAAGCGGAACTCAATCAATGGCTGAAAAAGCACAGACAGAATGACAGCCCTGCAATCGTGGTTGTAAATGACAGCGGAAAATATAAGGTTTTTCTGAAGTCGCTGCGGTATGTGGAAACCTTTAACCGCAAGCTGCTTCTGCATACAGAGCAGGAGAATATCATCAGCTATAAGACCATGAAAGAAATGGAACGGGAGCTGGCGGAGGCAGGTTTTGCACGCTGTCACACCAGTTATCTCGTGAATCTGCTTTATGTGAAAGGCGTTAAAAAATTAGAACTGGAATTGATTACAGGAGAAAAACTCCCTATCAGCCAGCCAAAGCGCAAGGAGTTTATGGAACAGTTGACAGAATATTGGGGAGAGCGGTTATGATACAGTTTTTGGAAATTCTTGCTTTTGTGATAGACGTTTGCTATGCTATTGTATTCTTTTGTATGATACAAACGTTTTTGCCGCTACGCAAAAATCTGATTTTGCGGATTATGGCTTTTGTCGCATGCAACCCGCTTTCGGCGGCAATTATTTATTCCAACGACCTTGCAGGACTTCTCGGGACGCTTTTGGGATTTTGCGGTTATGTTAGCGTGTTTCACCGCGGGCGGTGGGTGGAAAAGCTGACGGCAGTGCTGATTTTTTATCCGCCACTGATTGCCGTAAATTATCTGATGATGGATATCGGAAGAAGATGCTTTTTTGGAATAACGGGAGCGCCTTCCAAGGTTGATTTTGGGTGGACATGGGAGCAGCAGTTGATGAACAATGTGATATACACTTCGTCTTTGCTGCTGCGGCTCTTATTTTGGATTGCGGCATGGCGGTTTCTGCGCAAATATCTGCGACAGGTTACATCAAATTTGACGACGAAAATGTGGCTCATTGTGGACAGTTTGATGTTAGCGTCGTTTGTTGCAATTTTCACAATCATTTATTTTCTGCCCGAAAATATGCTGGTTGCCTATCCGATATGCGGCGCGTCTATCTTTTCGGGTTTTGGGTGCATTTATCTTGTTTCTTACATTTGTAATTCCATGCAGACTGCATATCGTGCGCAGGAGTTGGAAAGGCAGCAGGCGTATTACACAGACCGCATGTGTGATGAGGAGCGGGTGCGCAGTATTTATCACGATTTGAAAAATCATCTGCTGATACTTCAAGCGCAGGCAGGAAATGAGCAGGTCGTTCAGGAATCCATTCAAGGGCTGCAAAATCAGATTCGGGAATACGAAAATTATTATCACACAGGGAATGCATTTTTGGATATCCTCATTCGGGACAAGGCAAAGATGGCGCAGAAGGAGCAGATTGATTTTAGCGCAGTTATTTCCTTTAAAGATGGTGATTTTATGGAGCCGCTGGATATCAGCACGATTTTCGGCAATGCGATTGACAATGCAATCGAGGCAAGCCAGAAACTTCCGCAAGAGCAGCGCTTGATAACAGTGCGAGCCAACCGCGTCCGTGATATGCTTATGATTATTGTGGAGAATACGGTTTCTTCTGATGTTACCTTGTCTAAGGGAACAACGAAGAAGGATACTTTTATGCATGGTTTTGGATTGCAAAATATTCGAAATGCAGTTCAAAAATACGATGGACAGTGCAATACGAAGGTGGAGAACGGAATGTTTCGATTGCAGATTGTGATGCCGATCGATTAATTTTTACAGCGTAGATATTAGTTTTTACATTTATTATTGTACCTTTTTCCTACACCGATATAATGAGTTTAATTCCAACAGGAACTTCACTTATTTTATAGGAAATAAAAGGAAAAGAGGTACAACTTATGAGTATTTTACAAACAACCCATTTAACAAAACAATACGGAAAAGAACCAAACATTGTAAAGGCTTTAGATGATGTAAACATTTCAATTGAGCAGGGAGAATTTGTCGCGGTTGTCGGAACGTCCGGCAGCGGCAAATCCACCCTGCTCAATATGCTTGGCGGACTTGACCGTCCAAGTGGGGGCAGTGTCAAGGTGGACAATTATGAGTTAGGAAAACTTTCCGACGAGGACTTGACCATATTCCGCCGTAGATGCATCGGTTTCATTTTCCAAAACTACAATTTAGTGCCTGTCTTAAATGTATATGAAAACATTGTCATGCCCATTCAGCTTGACGGGAAAAAGCCGGATGAAACATTTATACAGGAAGTAACAGCACTTCTGGGATTGGAGAAAAAACTCTACAATATGCCCAATACGCTTTCCGGCGGTCAGCAGCAGCGTGTATCTATTGCAAGAGCGCTGGCAAGCAAACCCGCAATTATTCTCGCCGATGAACCGACCGGCAATTTGGACAGCAAAACAAGTGAAGAAGTCATTAACCTTTTAAAAGTCACCAGCCAACAATTTCATCAGACAATCGTAATGATAACGCATAACCCCGAAATTGCAAAACAGGCAGACCGTTGTATTCAAATTGAAGATGGAAGAGTTGCAAATTAGGGGGAGGTGACAGTATGATTCGCACATTAACAAACCGTAGTTTTCAAAAAAACAAAGACCGAAATCTTGTGGCAGCGCTTGCTATTTTTTTAACAACCATGATGTTTACAACATTATTCACACTCACGCAGAGCATGGGGCAGAATATAACGGAAATGTATCTGCGCCAGTCTGGCACAATGGCACATGCATCGACAAAGCAAATAACAGACGCGCAAATCGAGCAAATTGCAGCGCATCCCGACGTAGTAAGTTTCGGCAAATCGCTTGTGGCAGGCATAGCCGAAAATGAGCGCCTCGCAGGACGGCAGTTGGAAATCCGTTATGGCAGCGACCAGTATGCAAAAGACAGCTTTGCATACCCCACAACCGGAAAAATGCCCGAAACAAAAGATGAAATTGCATTGGACACATTGATTTTGGAACGGTTGGGCGTTCCATTGGAATTGGGACAGACAGTGACTTTAGAATGGCAGGAAGGTCCAAGCACTTTTACACTTTGCGGCTGGTGGGAAGGAAACCTTTCCGTCTATGCAAGTATGGCATGGGTTAGCGAGGCGTTTGTGCTGGAAGCGTGCGACAATGCATCTGCGCCAAAAGAAGGACAGATTTTAGGTCTGCGTATGATGGGAATCACCTTTTCGGATCATAAAAATATTGATGAAAAAGTGGAAACAGTGCTTCGCGATTGCGGCATCACCGATGTGGAGTTTAACACAAATCTCGCCTACACTGCGGAGATACAGTATAGTATTTTTCGGGAAAATCTGCCAATGTACGGCGGCATGCTTATAGTATTTCTTGCGGGTTACTTCATTATCTATAACGTATTTCAGATTTCCGTTGCCTCGGATATTCAATTTTATGGAAAGCTGAAGACACTTGGAACAACAACAAAACAGATAAAAAAAATTATTTACGGTCAGGGAAACCGTCTTTCTCTGATTGGCATTCCCATAGGACTTGTCACTGGATATCTTTTGGGCAGTGTATTTGTTCCCCTGCTGATTCCGAATACGGAGATGGAACTGACCACATCAGCCAATCCCATAATCTTTATCGGTGCGGCAGTGTTCGCCTATATCACAGTCCTGGTTTCCTGCATGCTGCCCGCGCGGCTGGCAGGTAAAGTTTCTCCGATTGAAGCCCTGCGCTATACGGACGCATCTGACAATGTGCGAAAGAAGCGCAAAAAGACGGAAAACGGAGCATCGCTATACGGAATGGCGTGGGGAAATTTGTGGCGCAATCGAAAGCGTACGGTTATGGTACTTTGTTCCTTGACGCTCGGACTTGTCTTGATGAGCTATTTTTACGCAAAGAACGCCAGTTTTGATGTAGAAAAGTATCTGATGGATTTGACAGTGGCGGATTATGAGATTCATGATACGACCGAAAAAGGCCAGGCTATCAGTGACACACTCCTTGCAGATATTGCAGCGCTGGGAACAGTAGAAGCGACAGGACGGTTATATTCTGCGGAAGTCGAGCTGACTTTGAGCGAACAGGCAAAAAATAATCTGCGTGCATTTTACACGGACGAACGGTTAAAGGATTTTGCGTCATATGACCCGTCGTTTCCGTCTTGGAAAGAACAGTTTGATTATGTGCTGGACGGTGGCGAAAACACTTATACCGTATACGGCGTGGATGGACTAATCTTAGAGGCAGCGGCAAGTGATAACTATATTTTAAATGGTTCCTTTGACACGGAAAAATTTGCCGAGGGGATGTATTGTTTGGCAATTGGACCGAGTACAGATCCAAGTGACACGCTGCCAACATATTCTGTTGGTGAGAAAGTACAGATTGCTGACCGCGAGTTTGAAGTTATGGCTGTTGTGCGTCCGTTACAGCCAATGGTTTCGGGAGTATCGCAGCAAGTCTTTGATTTGCCGCTTGTGATACCTGCAGATATTTTTCAAGAATTTTGGCCTGAATGTAATCCGCGGAAATTTTATTTTGATGTAGCAGATGAAACAATGGAAGACGCCTATAGGCTGTTGACAGAATATCAGCAGACAAAAGCGCTCGGAATGAATATTGTATCCCGACAATCAATGGCGGAGCAATACGAAGCGGAAACACGCGCGTTGGCAGTGATGGGATATGCAATCAGCATTGTAATTGCACTGGTCGGCGTGTTGAACTTTATCAACAGCATGGTGACGGCAATTATTTCACGAAAACGCGAATTTGCCATAATCCAGAGCATCGGCATGACAAAACGGCAACTGTGTCAAATGCTGATGTTTGAAGGAGGATATTATGCAGGCATGACGCTGATTGCTTCATATATTCTCGGTACGGTGACAGTCGGTGTGATTGTGCGCGCAATGGTGGAAGGCGGATTTTCGACATTTCATTTTACTCTGCTCCCGTTAGTGTGCTGCACACTGGTTTTGGTGATATTAGCTGTGATGCTTCCATATGTTTGCTTTCGGAATTTGGAGAAGCAAAGTATCGTGGAACGGCTGCGGGCGGAGTGACTGAAACAAAAATAAGAATCAAGGTGCGCACATAAAAAAACAGGCGTCAAGAAATCCTTGTCGCCTGTTTTAAATTTTTTTCATTTCTACTTAGAAACAACCGTACCGTCCTCAGAGGTTGTAACAGCCTCCGTCTTTGGATTCATCAATTTATCAAAACCTTCAAGAACTGCGTCATATGTACGTTTTGAGATGTCGGGAAGCTCTCCGCCCCAAGTTTTTTCAGCCTGTTTATATCCCTTTAAGAATGCATCACGCATTTTCTCAAGATTTTTCGAATCACTTCCGGCAAGAGCTGATGCAAACGAAAGGATACGCTCAGAGGTCTGCTTTACACCCCAATAGCCGTCCTCAGAAATATCTTTCTGAGCCTGAGCCTTAGTAGCTGCGTCAACAGTGAAATCGCCCTTTGCAAGAAAACCCCAGATATTGTTTGCAGCGCCGTATGTATTGGACTGCTTTGAAATCATGTTCTTTACAAGGTCAACCAACTGTGACTGACGCTTTTCCTGCTCTGCCTTAAGCTGTGATACGATTGCCTTTCTGTCATTTTCAGAAAGTTTTGTCTTGTCATAAACAGCAGCAGAATTGCTGTTGGTCTTTTTGTCTGTATTTGTGGTGGCAGCAGAATTGCCTGTTGTTTTTTCTGTTTCTGTCGCTGCTGTAGTTGTGTTCTTCTCCGGTGCAGTTGTTTTTTCCTGTACGGCAGAAGCAGCGGTTGTATAAACGTCGTTTGTGTTAATTCCTGTTACGCTCATGGGTATCCCTTCCTTTCTTTATTTACCATCCGTGGTTACTTATATTGCAGAGCTGTCAAAAAGACATTCTTTCATTTTAATCTATATCGACATGATACCATAGAAAGTTTATACTTGTAAATGAACTTTTGTAAATTTTTACATATTCGTATTTCTATTTTTAAGTAAAAATGATAAAATATACGCAAAGCTTTTCTGGGCTCTGCCTGGAAACATATAGATACAGTAAAATACTTTCATATATTAGATAAATTTACATCATTTCAGAGAGGACACACAGTATGAAATTATTCAAAAAGGTAACATGGCTGATTATTGCGATACAGATTGCTTTAGGTATATATGTTGCAGTGAGTTTTCAAGTGGACGATTTGACGCTTGCAAAGGGTGATATCGTCAGCTTTAACACCGGATGGATGCTTTATAGGGAGGATGGCACAAGCGTAGAAATCGAAAGCCTCCCGTACGCGGGCACAAGTAAAGCACATGAAACGATTGCGTTGGAAAATACGATACCGAAGGAATTTGCGGGGCTTACAATGAAACTTCCAACGGAGGCAAAACAGCTGAAAGTCTTTGTGGACGGGAACGAAATATACCAGTTTGGAACGCAGGATGTAAAGCGTTTTGGGTATACACCGGGAGATGCTGTGAATTTTATTGACATACCGCGAGAACTGGGCGAGGGGAAAATAAGGCTGGAAATGACGGCGCCTTATATCAATATTGCCGCGCATGTGGATTCTATTGAGGTCGGAGCAAGGGATGTCGTAATTCTGCGCTTTATTGAAACGCAGATTCCGGACATGGCATTAAATATGATCATTCTCTTTTCTGCTTTCGTTTTGGTTGCAGTGCGCTTAATCAGCGTGGCGGTTGAAGGAGGTACGGGTGGACTTGAGCATCTGGTACGCTTTTTCCTTGCGGTTTTTGTGTTTTTTACAATCAAAACCAATGTTCTCATGACGATATACGGAAATCAGACGTTGTATTTCTATATTACATATTTGTGTTTGATGATAATGCCGATTTTACTACAGCTTTACTTTGCGGAATCGGCACAGGGAATTCATAAAAAAATATCCAATGCGTTGATTATCCTTTCCTTGTTCAGTGCGCTGATACAGATTGTCTTACAGGTGTTTGACATTGCAGATTTTAGGTATACTGCGATCTTCTCCAATTTACTCCTTTTTATGTCGGGATTAAGCGGTACCCTAATCTATGCGGGCAGACTCAAAAAGGAGGGCACAAAGGACAGAGAGGCAGTGCTTACCGTAATCGCCATCGCGTTTTCGAATGTATGTTTTGTGGCAGACTGGATTCGAATCTTCGCGGCGGATAACAGTGTTTTCGTGGAATACGGTCGTATTGGTTATACAGTGTTTGGCATGATTATGGCGAATGTTCATGCTATGAAGATTAGCAGAAGATATGCAGCAAATGCCGAGAAAGCGGCGGCAAGATTGCAGCGTGAGAAAGAAAAGGTGGAGGAGCAGAACAAAATGCTGCTGCTTGCGCGCGAGGAGGCAGAGGCAGCAAGACAGGCAGCACAGGATGCAAGCCACGCAAAGAGCAGTTTCCTTGCCAATGTGTCCCATGAAATCCGTACGCCGATCAATGCAATCCTCGGAATGGATACGATGATTCTTCGTGAAAGCCATGAGGATAATATCAGAGAGTATGCAGGTGATATCAGAAGTGCTGGGCAAAATCTGCTATCCTTGATCAATGATATCCTAGATTTTTCTAAAATAGAGTCGGGGAAGATGGAGATTAAACCATTTGACTATGAGCTTATTACACTTCTTGGAAACTGTTATAATATGATACAGATGCGCGCGAAAGAGAAAGGACTGTTTTTTCGAATGGAGAACAGCACAACGATACCGCATAGATTGCATGGTGACGAAGTGCGTATCCGACAGATTGTTATCAATTTTTTGACTAATGCAGTCAAGTACACGGAGAAAGGTGAAGTTGTATTATCCGTCAACTGGGAGAAAATAAGTGATGATCGTATTAAGCTGATCTTATCTGTACGAGATACGGGAATGGGCATCAAATATGAGGATCAGCAGAGCCTTTTTACTTCGTTTCAGCGTTTTGACCTGGAACGCAACAGAAACATTGAGGGTACGGGACTTGGTCTTGCGATAACGAAACAGCTTGTTGAGCTTATGGACGGAACAATCAATGTAAAGAGCAGCTACGGAAGAGGCTCTACTTTTACGGTAGAAATCCCGCAGATTGTGCGTTCTTTTAACCCAATTGGAGAGTTTGAAATACATACACAGGGAAATACAGCGTATGAAAAGGAATACCAAAGCGATTTTACGGCACCCGATGCGCAAATTCTTGTGGTGGACGATGTGTCGATGAACTTAAAGGTAATCCGAGAGCTTTTGAAAAGTACGAAGATACAGATCGATACGGTTGAGAGTGGGAAAGAATGTCTTAGAAATATTACGTTTAAGAAATATGACATCATATTCCTCGATCACATGATGCCGGATATGGATGGCATGGAAACATTGAAAAACATGAAGTGGGTTGCCGATAATAAAAATTCTGACACGCCTGTCATAATGTTGACTGCAAATGCGGTAGTCGGCGCAAAAGATGAGTATTTTAATGCGGGATTTGACGATTATCTGGCAAAACCAATAAAGGAAAACGAACTGGAGAAGATGATACGAAAGTATCTTCCGAAGGAACTTGTGATAGCGTCTGAGGACGCTGAAACTGAAGAAGTGGTGTCTGAGAATATAGGCTCCGATAAGACGATATCCAAAGACGCCGTGATACATGACAAGGTAGAGGAACAACGAAAAAAAGAGGTTCTGGTGCCGCCGCAAAAGCAGCCAGCAGATAACCGCAGCATTATGGAAAAACTTGATTTTCTTGACGCAAGAGCCGGATTAGGGTATTGCGCGGGAAGCGAGGGGATTTATAC
>JAIEDW010000241.1 GCA_029067805.1 Lachnospiraceae bacterium | reverse complement strand
GATTACAAAGTGCAGTATCAAAACAATAAGGATGCCGGAACCGCTTATGTTATCGTGACAGGAAAGGGTACATATAAAGGAAAGGCAGTTGTACCGTTTACGATTAAAGCGGAAACCATTGTAAGTGCAAACGATTTTACGATCAAAGAAATTCCGGCAAAGATCTATAACGGCAAGCTGCAGAAGCCTTCGGTAAGCGTGATTATTAAAAAGAACGGTAAGGACAAAAAGCTTTCCAAGAAGGATTACACAATTGTTTATCAGAATAATTTACACGCTGGAGAGGCAACTGTTATCGTGAAAGGAAAAGGCAACTATGCTGGCTTGCGTGCGACTGGCAATTTTACGATTAATCCGCAGCAAATCAAAAAAGTCTCTCTCAAGGGAATAAAGAACAATCTCACGCTGACCTACAACAAGCAAAACCTCAAGGTAGGAACAGATTATGAAAAACCTGTATACGGCACAGAGAACAAAAATAAGGTTGAAATAACGATTACAGGAAAAGGTGACTTTACAGGAACAATGACCAAAAAAATAAAGACAAAATAAATATTATTATTAAACAGCAGCGAAATAAAACACAGTTCGCTGCTGTTTGTAATCTTGCCATATTTGCCGTATGTGGCAAGATTTTTATATTGACAGCATTTTTAGATGGACTTATAATCGTATTGTATACAATATCCAAAGTATACGGAAAGCATAGGTGTAACATGGTCTTGAATAAAAAGAAAATCCATAGATGGAGCCTGCTGTGCGCCGCTATGTTTGTTATAGTGTTGATCAGCGGCTTTGGTGTGATGGCTTCCCAGACAAGGGACATAACGCGTGTAGAAATTGAATTTAGCGAAGAAGAATTGGAATATATCGAACAGGGAAAAGAAATAAGACTTGTAAACTTTTTGACCAGAGCGCCGGTTTCCTACAAAGAGGACGGAGAACTGCAAGGCATTTCCATAGACATTATGAAATGGATTGAGGTCAATACAGGTCTTCATTTCACATATCTGGAACTTCCGACGGGGGCGAATCCCATTGATTATATTACACAGGAAAATGCCGAAGTAGCAGTCGGCGTTTTTCGCTATGGAGATAATTTAAACAATTCCAATATTATGCTGACGGACACTTTTTTTGCAAGCGATGTGGTTCTTGTCGCAAAAAAAGGCGCGGTAATCGATATGAGCAAGTCGTTAAAGGTGCTTGTGAGTAAGGGATATCGCATGGGGTATCAGTTTTTGAAGGATAATTATCCGAACTATGAAGTATCGTATGCGGACAGTACTGAGGAAGGACTCAAGGCAGTTCAAAAGGGAAATGCGGATTTGATGTTTCAGAGCGTCTATGTTATAGATGAGTATTTAAAAAGACCCCTTTACAGCGATTTAATGTTGTATAAAAGTTCCGTTGCACAAGAGGAGCTTGCATGCGCAGTGTTGGCAAGTGAAGATAAAACGCTTGTGAATATTTTAAATAAGGCGATCGCAGCGATGCCGGAGGAGTATACGCGTCAGTTGATTGTGGACTATACGATTACAAGAATGTATTATCCAACCATTTCGGAGCAGATTGCAAATAACCCGATGCTTTTTATTGCGATAGGCGTTATCATACTGGGTCTTATTATTGTGGTGATTTTATTTGTGAGACTGCACAGTCGCAGTAAAGTGATGGAACTCATGTCTAAAAATGAGGAATACCTTAAGAATATTACCAACAATATTAATGGAGGTCTGGTGAGCATCACAAAGAAAGACGGCTTCCGGGTGACTTTTGCAAACGACAGGTTTTGGCACGTGGTAGGCGGTAAGGACTGCAAAAAGGAAACGGACAGCCTGTTTTTGGATTATATCTGCGACGAGGATCGGGACAGTGTTGCAGAAGGATTGGAGAAGGCGTGGCATGATGGGAAAATGTTGGAACTAAAATTTAACATCAAAAGCAATGATGCGAAAATGCCAATCCTGTTAAGAGGAACGAAAAACAGTGACTTAAACGGTCAACAAAATATTACTTGCGTGCTGATTGATTACAGCAGACAGCAGGCATTAAAAGAAGTATTGGAAGACGAAAAAGAGATGTACAGGCTGTTTATGGAGGACTCGAGAGATATTGTCTTTTATGGGGATTACGAGACAAGCGAGTATACATGGCCGTCGTTTTATGAAGAACGTTTCGGCGTTGTGCCGCCGCAATTTATTTATGACGGAAAAGAGGCGGAAGCATTTAAGGACATTATCGCTGAGGAGGATATGGAGCGCTTTTTAATGGTGTTTGAGGAGCTTAAAGGCAGCAAACGGAAAGCGGAAACAAGAGTGCGGCTTAAGTCTGCGGAGGGTGCGTATCGCTGGTATCGGGTAAAATTAAACTGTATGGAGAAAAACGGAAAACTGTATCGCATACTTTGCAGAATGACGGATATCGATAAGGAAGTCAATCGTATGCAGCGGTTAAGTGACGCTTCGATGCGGGATAAGCTGACAGGGCTTTATAACAAAAATGCATTTTATTCACTTGTAAAAAAATATATGGAGAATGAGCAGAAAAAGAGCATACTTTTGTTCCTGGATCTCGATAATTTTAAAAGTGTTAATGACCAAATGGGTCATTTAATGGGGGACGAAATTCTGATCCGGGTGGCGGCAAGTATCCGAAATATCTTTCGAAGTGATGATATTATATCGCGTTTCGGCGGTGATGAGTTTATTATATTTATAAAGGACAGCGATGAAGCTGTGGCAGAGAGTAAAATACAACATCTGAGAGAGGAGATTATGCACATCAAGGAAGACTGTCATGCAGAAAATACCGGTCTTTCTGCTTGCATTGGCGTGGGTATTTATCCGGATGATTCACAGGATGTGGAGCAGCTTGTGTCAAAAGCGGATGAAGCGATGTATTATGTAAAACAGAATGGTAAAAATGGGTATGCGTTTTACCGGAATATCAAAGACAATGAAAAAACATGACAAAGTAAAAAAATTGATTGACAAATAAAAAATCAGTGTTTATAATCACTTTATAGTTTAAAGGCTGTGAAGAGAAAAAGTAGCTTTTGCGGGAACCAACAGAAAGTAGCCGGGTGATGAGAGGCGCAGGGGAAAACATCAGTGAATACATCTCGGAGCTGCACACCAAAATCATG
>JAIEDW010000240.1 GCA_029067805.1 Lachnospiraceae bacterium | reverse complement strand
GTGGCGGGCGAGAGCATGATGCCGCAGACGGCGCTCAATGATATTGTTATCAGCAGAAAGGGCGCACTGCATGTCATCAATTTTAATATTTATGTAAACGGAAACCTTTTGAGTACATACAGCGCGGACGGTATCATTATCTCAACGCCGACAGGTTCGACGGCATACAATCTGTCCGCAGGAGGTCCGATCGTGGAGCCGAGGGCGCGTCTGATCATGATGACGCCTGTGTGTTCGCATACGCTTGTCAATAACAGAACCATTATCCTCTCGGAGGAGGACGTGATCGATATTGAGATCGCAAAATATAAACCCACTGAAAAACAGGAGGTTGACGCAAGCTTTGACGGAAGATTCCCGGTAAATTTAAACGAGGGCGATAAAATCAGGATTATCCGTTCCGATAAATTTGCTAAGATCATAAAACTAAGCGATGTCAGTTTCCTTGATATTATGCATAATAAGATGCGTATATTCTAGTGTTGCGACAGTAGTAGGGGATTGATAGATGAAAAAAAGACGACATGAGATGATAGTGGATTTTATCAGCAATTATGACATTGAAACACAGGAGGAGCTTGTGTCATATTTGCGACAGGAAGGATTTGACGTTACACAGGCAACGGTTTCAAGGGATATCCGTGAGTTGAACCTGTCAAAGATTTCAATTGGCGGCGGCAGACAGAAGTATATTGTGCTGCCAAAGGAAGACGGAAAGTTAAGCGATAAGTATATTCGCGTGCTGCGTGATGGTTTTGTGTCCATGAATATGGCGCAGAATATCCTTGTGATCAAGACGGTACAGGGGATGGCGATGGCAGTTGCAGCGGCAGTCGATGCGATGAAGCTGCCGGAGATTGTCGGCTGTATCGCGGGTGATGATACGATTATGGCGGCAATCAAGACCGTGGAGGATACGAAAGCGGTTATGGAAAAATTAGAGGAAATCATACAAGGATAGATTGAAAAATCGTTGATATTTCAATCAGCAAATTTGTGTAAAGACACAAATTTGTGATATAGGAGATTAAATAGGATATGTTAGTGAGTTTACACGTGAAAAATCTGGCTCTGATAACGGAGACAGAAGTTACTTTTAAAGAAGGATTAAATATTTTGAGTGGAGAAACGGGAGCCGGTAAATCAATTATTATCGGCTCCATTAATCTTGCGCTCGGAGCGAAAGCGGACAAGGACATGATCAGAAACGGTGCGGAGTACGCGCTGGTGGAACTTGTATTTCAGGTAGAGGATGATGAGATGCTTGACTTGATCAAGACGCTTGAAATTCCCGTTGAAGAGGACGGGCTTGTGATCATTCAGAGAAAAATGCAGCCAAACAGAAGCGTTTTTAAAATCTGCGGGGAAACGGTAACGGCAAAACAGATTAAGGCGTTGAGTGAGTTTTTGATTGACATTCACGGTCAGCATGAGCATCAGTCGCTTTTATATAAGAAAAACCATATGGAGATTTTGGATTCCTTTGCGGGTGAGAAGCTTTGCCGCATCAAGGAGAAGCTTGATGCAAATTACAGTGCGTATATAAGCATGAAACGAGAGTTAGTCGCGCTTAACTCCGACGAGGGGGGAATGGCAAAGGAGCTTTCTCTTGCGGAGTTTGAGTATAAGGAGATTGAGGATGCAGCCCTTGTCGAGGGTGAGGATGATGAACTTGAGGCATTGTTTCAGAAGATGTCAAACAGCAGGCAGATTGTGGAGGCAGCGGGACGCGCATATCAGCTTACCGGAACCGGCGCACAGTCGGCGGGCGATATGATCGGACACGCGATTCGTGATTTAAGGAGTGTTGAGGGCTATGATGAGAAGGCACGGGAGCTTGCGGATGAACTTGAAAATGTTGATTCGCTCTTGAGCGATTTTAACCGTGGTATTTCGGAATATATGTCGGATATGGAGTTTGACGCGCAGACTTTTGCGGATACGCAGGAGCGTCTGAATACACTAAACCACCTTAAGTTAAAGTATGGCGGAAGCATTACACGTGTTCTTGAATATCAGGCGGAGCTTGAGCGGAAAATAGAAAAGCTAAAAAATGCGGATGAATACAAGGCGGAATTGGAGCGCAAGCTTTCGGAAGCATATAAGGAGCTTACAGATTTGTGCGCAAAGGCATCGGATATCAGGACAAAGGAGGCAAAACGCCTTGCGAAAGAGATGACTGACGCGCTGACCGATTTGAATTTCCTTGATGTGCAGTATGAGATACAGGTAAGAGGAGAACAGGAGATATCGGCGTCGGGCTACGATGATGTGGAGTTCATGATTTCCACCAATCCCGGAGAACCGTTAAAGAGTCTTGGAAACGTGGCAAGCGGCGGCGAACTATCGCGTATTATGCTTGCGCTTAAGACGGTGCTTGCGTCACGGGATAAGATTCCGACGATGATTTTTGATGAGATTGACGCGGGTATCAGCGGCAAGACGGCATGGAAGGTATCGGAAAAGCTTGGACGGCTATCAAAGAGCCATCAGATTATCTGTATTACGCATCTTCCGCAGATTGCGGCGATGGCGGACACGCATTTTATCATTGCAAAACAGGTGGTTGACAATATGACAGTGACGGATATCAATGAGATGAGTGAGTCGCAGATTGTCGACGAGCTTGCAAGAATGCTCGGCAGTGATGAACTGACGGACACCGTGCGGGAGAATGCGCGGGAGTTGATTGCGAACGCGCGGGGGAAGAAGGAAGCATTTTAGCAGGATAAAAGAAAATAGTGATAATAGAGTAAGGTATATGGTACAATTTATATAAGAACCGCTTATATTGTTTAAGGTAGAAAGGTAGGTATTGCTATGCTGGAAACTTATGAAAAGGATGGAATTATTTATTTTAAGGAACCATATAGCACGAATATGACAGAATGGACGGAGGGACATTTGGATTTTGATACTTTGATAAGCTCCGTAGATTTCGACAAGGATATTGCAGTAGTCGTTGCATATTCAAAAGATACTGAAAAACTAAAGAAAATTAGGGGAAATTATCAAATATTGGGAGGATTGTCAACCAAGGAGGTAATTTTGGGAATATCTTGTCAAGGTAGGGAATGCGATGCTGTATGACACAGTGCTGAAAAGTTATTATCATTGACTTTGAAGGGAGGCATATTATGAGCGAGGAAAGAAAACGAATAAATTATGCCGTGGCTTGTGTTAGTGAATTTGCGCGTAAGCATAATCTGTCGATGAAAGAAGCATTTCAGTTTCTTTTTGAGTATGAGGCAATAGCGTTTATAAAAGAAAACTATGATATTGAGCATACACTGTCGTTTGAGGATGCGCTTGATGATATGTTGATTATTTGTGAAAAGAACGGGGGAACGTTGGTATGATCTTGTATCATGGAACGAATCTTGATATACAGTCGATTGATTTGGCGTCATGTCGTCCTTATAAAGATTTTGGCAGAGGCTTCTATACTACAGATATACTTGAACAGGCGCAGAAAATGGCAAAGCGAGTTGCGAAAATTTATGGTGGCACGCCAACTGTAAATATATATGAAGTCATGGATGATTTTATAAAAAACAGTGAATTGAATACAATGGATTTTGGGAATATTCCATCGGAAAAGTGGGCAGTGTTTGTAATGAATAATCGCAATAAATTATTTACGGATTTTAAAAGTAAGGACTGTAATTTTGATTGTAAATACGATATCGTATCCGGTCCGATTGCAGATGATGATATGGCTGTGCTTTTTCGTCAATATCAAAGTAGTTTGATTTCATTGGAAACGTTAATAAATGGAATGACATTTCGAGAAATAACGAATCAGTGTTCATTTCATACAGAGCGCGCGGTAAGACTTTTAAAGAAAGTTGGTGTTTTATTGTGACAAAACAGGAACAGTTAATGGAGTATAATATTCAGGATATTATTGAATATATAGTACAGGACTTACAGATTGAGTATGATGAAGCGATGCGGATTTTTTATAATTCACAGACTTTTGATAAGCTCACAGATATTGAAACGGGATTATATCTTGAAAGTTCAGCATACGTTTATGGGATTTTTCAAGATGAAAGAAATTTTGGAAAATTGATTCAGATAGAGATATAGACAGATAAATAATGCTATTTTTTGATTTCACAATATAATCATTTTTTCAATGAAAAAATCTTAACACGTAATATATCACCTGTTATTTCTTCTTTGGCGTTCTGCCGACAATATAATCAATACTCACATCATAATAATCAGCAAGCTTGATAAAAACTTCAATTGGAATATTAATCTTGCCGAGTTCATATTTGGAATAGGTTGTCTGTTTAACATTTAGGTAATCGGCGAGTTCCTGTTGTTTTTTATCGTTGTCTTCTCTTAAATTTCGAATGTTGGGAAATATCATGATACTCCTTTGCAACTGGAAACTTAACGTTTATGAAGCCTGTTTTTATTAGCGCTATACTGTAGTCCGCTAATCACTGCCATTACGGTATCCAGTTGATTATCATCTAATTTTTGCAGTTCTTTTACAATTTCATTAATCTTGATCGGAGCGGTATTATCTTCCTCGAAAAATTCTTGTGGGGAAATTTGAAAATATTCGCAAATATAGAAAAATGCTTGCATAGAAGGAAAAGTCTGCCTGTTTTCAATACGGTTAATATAGCTTCCATTTTGCCCGATTGCAAGGCTCATTTCTCTTGCAGAAACATTTTTTTGATTTCGCAATTCAATTATTCTTTCAACGAAAAAATCTTCATACATAATCTACCACCATCCTATTGAAAAAATTGTAATGTATAGTATAGATAGAAATAGGATATACAATATCTCAAAAATATTGACATGAGATAACAAAAGACTTAAAATAAAAGTCATAAGTTTCTATAACAATTTTGCTTTGATTGGTAGGGAAAGGAGTTCATATGAGAAGTAAAAGGTTCATGAG
>JAIEDW010000024.1 GCA_029067805.1 Lachnospiraceae bacterium | reverse complement strand
AGAAATCATCAAAGGGAGGCTGAAAACAAATATCTGTTTCCAAAGATTGCCCTTTGTCAAATCCTGTTCCATTTTTATATCACTCTGTTTCTCTCTTGTCCATTCAAATAGCTTTTAATGTTTTGGTAAACCTCTTTTGCGCAGCGCTCTCTCGCCTCGTGACTTCCCCACGCCATATGCGGCGTAATCAAAAGCTTTGTGCTGTCCTTAATCTTGCCAAGCGGATTGTCTGCCGCAATCGGTTCTTTCACCAGCACATCCAAACCTGCCGCCGTTATCGTTCCATTTACAAGCGCATCATAAAGCGCCTGTTCATCTACTACCGGACCGCGCGCGACATTGATTAAAATCGCCGTTTTCTTCATCTTAGAAAGCGCTTCTGCGTTGATGATATTCTGCGTTCTGTCCGTCAGCGGGCAATGCAGTGATAAAATGTCGGTCTCCGCAAGCAGCGTATCAAAGTCAACACGCTCATAATCTGTGTTTGTGTTATTTCCCGATGCAGAATAATAAATCACGCGGCATCCAAAAGCTTTCGCGATCTGTGCCACCTTCTTACCGATATTCCCAAGTCCGATAATGCCCCAAGTCTTTCCCTCAAGCTCCGTAAAAAACGGCTCAAAGCATGTGAAAATTGGGCATTTCGCATATTCTCCGTTTTTGACATAAGTGTCATAAATTGGCAGTTTTTCCAAAAGATAAAGAGCCATTGCAAAAGTATGCTGCGCCACCACGGGTGTTGAATACCCGACTACGTTTGTCACTTGTATTCCGTGCGCTTTGCAAAAATCAAGGTCAACATTATTGTAGCCTGTGGCTGTTTCACAAATCAGCTTTAAGTTTTTCGCTCCACCGATTGTCGTCTCATTCAACGGCGCCTTATTTGCGATAATGATATCCGCATCCACGACGCGCTCCGCTACCTCGTCTGCTGTAGTATTCTCATAATAAACAACCTCTCCGAAATCATCATAGAATGAAATATCAAGGTCTGTTCCTAAACTTACTTTTTCCAAAACTACCAGTTTCATATTGGTTTTCTCCTATCTACTTTACCATGTCCGCAATGCCGCTCGAAAAGCTTTCAGCTTTCCTCGCTCACGGGCTTCGCCCTATCAAAATGCAATCTGACAAATTCGCCTGCAAGCAGTCGATTTGTCATCTTACATTTTGGCACTGCTCATTGCCTCCGTGAATATTATACCGCAGTATCACATCAATTGCATAGCTGTTTTTTGAGGACAAATTTCTTTTTTCTAACCTTATACTAACACAAAAGGTGTCCAAAATGAACACCTTTTTAAATATACTCAGACAGTCAATTATTTACCCCAAAATTGCCTTATCACTTGTAAATTCTTCTCCACTCGCTTCTCCGAATTTGTGAAGCAACTCCTCCACGGTAAGGTTTTTCTTCTCCTCGCCCTTGATGTCCAAAATAACCTTCCCGTCTTTTAACATGATCAAACGATTGCCATGCGTAATAGCATCCTTCATGTTATGGGTAATCATTAACGTCGTAAGCTTATCTTTATTTACAATGTATTCTGTCGTTTCCAGCACCTTCGCCGCCGTCTTGGGGTCAAGCGCGGCAGTATGTTCATCAAGCAACAAAAGCTTTGGTTTTTGCAAAGCTGCCATAAGCAGCGTAAGCGCCTGCCTCTGTCCGCCGGAAAGAAGCCCTACCTTGGAAGTGAGCCGTTCCTCCAGTCCAAGACCGAGAATCTTTAACAGTTCTCTATACTCTTCACGTTCCTTTTTGCCAATTCCCGGCCGCAGCGTTCTGCGGCGTCCTCTACGCTTTGCAAGCGCAAGGTTTTCCTCAATTCCCATCGTTGCCGCTGTACCGGTCATCGGATCCTGAAAAACACGTCCAAGAAATTTTGCCCGTTTATGTTCGGAAAGTTTCGTCACGTCCTCCCCGTCAATGATAATCTGTCCGGAATCTACTGCCCATACGCCGGCAATCGCATTCATCATCGTGGATTTTCCCGCACCGTTTCCGCCGATTACCGTTACAAAATCGCCATCTTCCAGCGTAAGCGAAAAGTTATTCAATGCAACTTTCTCATTCACTGTTCCCGGATTAAACACCTTCGTCACATTTCTGATTTCAAGCATTGTCCCTTTCCTCCTTCTTTACAACCGGTTTGCGGAAATACTTTCCTTTCCAATAAGGAATTGCAAGAAACACTGCCACAACCAGAGCAGACAACAATTTTAACAGATCTGTATCAATACCCATCCAAATCACAGTCTGAACAACAATATAGTAAACCACAGAACCAAATGCCACGCCGATCAGTTTTAATCCAAAGTTGCGAAACAGCTTTCCAAACACGGCTTCACCGATAATAACAGCCGCAAGTCCAATTACAATCGCGCCTCGTCCCATGTTAATATCCGCAAATCCCTGATATTGTGAGAGCAGCGCACCGGAAAGTCCCACCAGACCATTGGAGATCATCAGTCCGACAACCTTTGCAAAATCCGTGTTAATTCCCTGCGCTCTTGACATATTTCCGTTACAGCCTGTCGCGCGCAGCGCACATCCGTATTCTGTGCCGAAAAACCAGTAAAGAATCACAACAAGTAATACAATTGCAACTGCTACAACAAAAATGGAATTTTTATAAAAGACAACACCTTTTATGTACCGCAATGATACCAAGAGGCTGTATTTATCCACATTAATCGCCTGATTGGACTTGCCCATAATCTTTAAGTTTACGGAGTACAAGGCAAGCTGCGTCAAAATACCGGAAAGAATTGCCGGTATTCCCATAAACGTATGAAATATTCCTGTCATAAGTCCGGTAAGCATTCCGGCAAGCGTCGCCACCAGCATAGAAACAAATACATTATGGCCGGAAAGCATCATCATAATGCATACCGCACCTCCCGTACACAGCGAACCGTCTACAGTCAAATCTGCTATGTCAAGGATTCGAAACGTAATATAAATGCCGATTGCCGTTATACCCCAGATCAAACCCTGGGCAAGCGCTCCCGGCATCGCGCTAAACAAATTCATGATATTCATTGGCTTCCTCCATCCGGCGCAAAATTTCCGATTTTCAAGAAAGGCAGTGGAAAGAATTTCCCACTGCCGACTGATTTAATGCATATCTTTTTATTCAATTGCCTCGTATCCATCCGGTATTGTAACACCCAGTTCCTCACAGATTGCAGCATTATATTTCTTTGTAAAGTTTGGCGCATACTCAATAGGCATTTCAGAAATATTCGACTCTCCCGTAAGAACCTTTGCTGCCATCTTACCTGTCGCAAAGCCCAGATCATAATAGCTGATAGAAAGCGTCGCAACTGCACAACCCTTGCAAATACCTTCCTCACCGGCAATTACAGGAACTCCCGCCGGCACACAGATATTGTATACAATCTCTGTGTTGTTTGCTACCGTATTGTCTGTCGGTACATAGATAACATCCACTTCGTTGGATGCTGTTGTCGTTACAGCAGAAAGATCATTGGAATCTGAGAATGCATAATACTTGCACTCATATCCTTTTTCCTCAAGATATCCCTTCACGGTATCAACCTGATACTGTGAATTTGCCTCTGCGGAACAATATAACAATCCTACTGTCTTTACATCCGGGAAAATCTCCTGAAGCATATCTGCCTGTCCGTCAAGCGGCGCAAGGTCAGAAGTACCGGAAATATTTCCACCTACTGTGCCGTCAAAATCATCTAAGTCAAGTGCTACGCCATACTCTGTTACAGATGTTCCTAAAATGGGAATCTCATTCGTTCCCGCTGACGCTGCCTGAAGTGCAGGTGTCGCGTTTGCAAGAATTAAATCAACACCGCTGGAAACAAAACTGTTTACAATTGTAGAACATGTGTTCGAGTCGCCCTGTGCATTCTGCTCTTCAAAATGTACCTTGTCTTCTCCTAACTCTTCAACCAATGCATCCTTAAATCCCTGTGTTGCAGCATCTAAAGCGTCATGCTGTACAAGCTGGCAGATACCTACATTATATG
>JAIEDW010000239.1 GCA_029067805.1 Lachnospiraceae bacterium | reverse complement strand
AGTCTGTACACTGGAATCGGAAATGCACAGTTTAAGATTTTATATTCATACGTCTTTTTACTGTTTTGATGTCTGGGATGAAAATCCGGCGCCACTTCCATCGACGATTGTATGCGTATATCCTCGGGAAGTCTTTGATTTAACGCATAGGATATCTTTTCCACGGGTATTCTTGCAGTCGTATCAAAAACAGCGATATTCCCGAGTGCATGAACTCCCGTATCCGTACGTGAGGCTCCGATCACCTTTATTTCTTCATGAAAAAGTCCACTGAGTGTTTCATTTAATACTGATTCTATCGTTATCACATTCGGCTGAAGCTGCCAGCCATGATAATTGGTGCCGTCATAGGCAACCTTAAGCATAACCCGTTTCATATTGCACCGCCCGTAATGCCGATGAACGAGAGCAAGATCGACTCATAATGCCCGGCCACAATACCGACTGCCAGATAGCAGAAAATAATGCCATACGCGATCAAATCTCTGCGTGCGTAACGAAGCGGTTTCATTTTTGTACGATGTTCCCCTCCGCGGTAACAGCGCGCCTCCATCGCCATCGCAAGATCGTTTGCGCGTCGAAACGCCGAGATAAAAAGCGGTACCAAAAGCGGCACAAGGCCTTTTGCCCTTTTGATCAGATTCCCGCTCTCAAAGTCGGCACATCTTGCAAGCTGCGCCTTCATGATTTTATCCGTTTCCTCCATCAGAATCGGAATAAAACGAAGCGCGATCGACATCATCATCGCAATCTCATGTACTGGTACTTTTATTTTTTTTAACGGACCAAGCATCTTCTCAAGACCATCGGTCAACTGGTTTGGCGTAGTCGTAAGCGTCATGATTGACGAACCGATAATTAAAAAGCTAAGTCTAATCGCAAGGAGTACGGCAAGCCGAACACCCTCCTTCGTAATCGTAAATTTCCAAACCGCAACCAGCGGCTCTCCCGGTGTCAAAAACAGATTAAACACAACCGTTATCATCAGCAGAAAGACAATTGCTTTCATGCCCTTTATCATGAAGCGAAACGGCACCTTTGACAGATTAATAACAAGCGCTAAAAAAACAGCTGCCACCAAATATCCGATCACACTGTCAAACAAAAAAAGAGAGATAATAAACAGAATCGTCCCGCCAAGCTTCACCCTCGGATCCAGTCTGTGTATCACAGAATCCGCCTGATAGTATTGCCCAAGCGTAATATCTCTCAGCATAGCCGAATCACCCTTTTCCTTTCCTAAAGTATCGTTTGATCTCCTCTTTCGCCTCTTGGATTGTCGTCACATTATCGCTCACATCATAACCGTGCTTTTGCAGATCTTTCATAATATAAATTACCTGTGGCGCTGCAAGACCGATTTCCTCCAACTTTGCGTAATGACGAAACACCTCTCTCGGCTCGTCGTCATACAGCACGCTCCCCTTGTTCATAACAATAATCCTGTCCACATACTTTGCCACATCGTCCATGCTGTGTGAAACCAAGATTACAGTCATTCCTGTTTCCTGTTTCAGCTTTGAAATCTGGTCTAATATCTCGTCCCGCCCTTTTGGATCCAGACCAGCTGTCGGCTCATCAAGAACAAGCACCTGTGGTTTCATGGCAAGCACTCCCGCAATCGCCACACGCCTTTTCTGCCCTCCGGATAAATCAAACGGCGACTGATAAAAATATTCGTCATCAAGACCAACCAGTTTCAAAGCCTCATATGCTCTAAGTTCCGCTTCCTTTTTTGAAAGTCCCAGATTTTTTGGTCCGAAGCATACATCCGTAAACACGTCCGTTTCAAAAAGCTGATGTTCTGGATATTGAAAAACCAGCCCCACCTTACTCCTTAAATTCTTTTTGTTAAAGTCATCGGCGTCAATGTCCTCGCCGTTAAAATATATGTTTCCACTTGTTGCCTTCATCAGACCGTTTAGGTGTTGAACAAGCGTTGATTTCCCCGAGCCCGTATGACCAATGATCCCGATAAACTGCCCGTCGGGAATTACCAGACTGATATTATTTAATGCCTTGACCGGCATCTTTGTGTCTTCTCCATAAATATGGCTGACTTTATCTAAAATAATTGGCATTCTAACAATCATGCCCCTTTCCACAATCTGTTCAAAGCTTGCCTGCAATGTTATCAAGCGCCTCTCGAAACTCCTCGTTTGTCAATATTCCTTCTGGTATCGGAAATCCTTCCTTTCGCAGCTCATGGGCAAGCAGTGTCACCTGTGGCACGTCAAGCCGAAGCTCCTTTAATCGCTCCACTTCTGAAAACACCTGTCTTGGCGTTCCCTGTAAGGTCACCTCTCCTTGATCCATAACATAGACTTTATCGGCATAAATGACCTCCTCCATGTAATGCGTGATCAGAATGATTGTGATATTTTCCACATCATTTAACGCCCGCACTGCACGTATCACTTCTTTGCGCCCTTTTGGATCAAGCATCGCCGTCGGTTCGTCAAGAACAATACATTTGGGGTGCATTGCAATCACGCCCGCGATAGACACGCGCTGCTTTTGTCCACCCGACAGTTTATTCGGCGAGTACTTTCGAAACTCATACATGCCCACAGCCCTAAGGCTTTCCTCTACGCGCTCCCAGATTTCTTTTGTCGGAATCCCCATGTTTTCCGGTCCAAATCCCACGTCCTCCTCAACAATCTGTCCGATAATCTGATTGTCCGGATTTTGAAATACCATTCCCGCAGTCTGTCGAATTTCCCATAGATGCTCTTCTTTCTGCGTATCTTTACCGTCCACCCATACAGTCCCCTCGGTCGGATAAAGAATTGCATTCAAATGTTTTGCAAGCGTAGACTTACCCGAACCGTTATGTCCCAGAATTGCCACAAAATCGCCTTGTTCGATATCCAGATTGACATTGTCTACCGCTGTCGTAATCCCTTCGACATTCCCTTCCTCGTCGCGTCTGATATATTCAAATACTAAGTCCCTGACCTTGATGATTCCCATGTCGATAACCATGCCTTTCTATTGCAGACACTTACTGATCGTTATCCTGCATTTTCTGCTGCATAAAGGCTTTGTACAACTTCCGCCTTTGAAGCATCTCCTTTTGTTCTTTGTCATGCTCAATCTGCCTCTTTATATTTTCGGCAATCCATATCGTTTTTATCTTTTCAATAATCTCTTCTTCCGTGCTTCTTTTCGGAAGATCATACTGCTTCATCTGCTGCTGTCTGCGTTTGCTGTTCTTGTAATCCTTATTCCACTTCTCTATACGCTCGTGTTCGCTCTTCATTTCTTTCTGCTTTTGATAGCTGGCACGCGTAGCGGCGCTTGTCGCAAAAATTTTAACTGGTCTTTGCGGCGTAGGCGGTGTCTGATAAAAATATGCTCCGTTTTGCATTGGCTGTCGGTCTGGCACAGTTTCCATATTCTTTGTCGCAGAGTTGCCTGTATTATTCGGGACATACGGATTATTCATAAGATACTCATACGCCTTTTGCAGCTTGATATAATATTCTTTCGTGTCGCCCGAAGGATTCGCATCAGGGTGATACAGTTTCACCTTATAGCGGTATGCTCTCTTAATCTGCTCGTCCGATGCATTTTCCTTTATTCCAAGAAAATAGCATGCTTCTTTTCTTGTCATATTGATAACCATGTCCTTTCCGTAACCTGTAAGTTCGGCAAACAATCTGATGCTTCATACACAGGTACAATATTGGTATTCCTATCTACCCATATTTTGTTTCACGGAGTTCAATTTATACAAAAACGCTCCCAAATTCTGGGAGCGCATTTCGTAAAAATACAATTATCCTCTGCTCTTATACCAGCTCAAGAACTACCTGCATAGCGCCATCACCCTTACGCTGACCAACC
>JAIEDW010000238.1 GCA_029067805.1 Lachnospiraceae bacterium | reverse complement strand
GTACCATTCAAGCCGCATACAATGATTCCTGTTCCCATAACTTTCTCTATCAAATCCTTTATCTTTCGTTTGAATGGAACAAAATCAGAATTTATTTTTGCTCCGAATAAATTCGAAGATTTCTTTGTCCCTGCCATACTCCAATATATATTCAACAACATTGGTTTTTTGTAACACCTTTTGTATCAATGCTTTATCCAGTTGTTCAAATACATCTATTGCATTTCGTTTTGTCAATGCATTGATTTCCTTTAAGAGTAAGGTATCTTGTTTTTTTCTATCTGCATCTTCTGGAGGATAACCAATACCAAATTCGTCCTCAAATAATTTTTCTAAGGTGCACTGTAAATTGATTTCTCCAGCCCAACCAAAATTCAATCCTAAAGGAATAGAAACAGCATTTCCGTCATTGATTCTTCCAAACAAAAAAGCATCTTGTGGATTTTCTACATATCCACAGATTACATCAGGGAGACTGTTACAAGCAAGCATCATTCCTTGCCCCGAAGAACATCCTGTCACAATAAAATCAATGGATTTGCTTGACAAAAGCATACTAATCATCACTGCAATCTCTATGTATGAAAAATGGCAGGATTCATCCTCATAGCAGCCAAAGTTAATCACTTCATACCTATGTTTTTCTGCCGATTTCACAGTATAATGGTATAACAATTCATTTTTCTTCGTTTGGGAGGTTGCTTGAATTACTCCGATTTTCATATAATTTCCTACCCTTCAACCCCAACTTGTAACTGTGAACGGTATGTGCAAGCGCCAACGACTAACATTCTCTTTATAATACCATATACAAAACACAATGCAAAGTATTTGGCATAAAAAACGACACACGCTTCTTTACTGCTCATCACTTTCTTTGTAATATTCAACAATGTCAACGATAGAGCAGTCCAAAATACCGCAAAGCCTGTCTATTGTATGCAAACTGCAAATCTGATTATGCTTCATCTTAAAAAGAGTTGAACTGGAAATCTCATAATGTTCTATCAACGTGTACTGCGTCATTTGTTTTCTCTTCAGTGTCTTCCAAAACGGATCATATCTTATCATATTTCATCATATATCCTTCTCTTTTGTATCCATCGCGTAAATATTGTTCTTGTATATTGTCAAGTATAAAGCTATAATCGAGTTATTAACAATGTCGAGTTCTCGAATAGGAATCAGACAAAATGGAGGAAATAAATATGACAGAAAAAGAGCTACATGAAAAATGGTCGGCATTTGGAGCAATAGACTATGACAAATCCCTATTTATTGAATATATATACCTATGCAACTTTACAAGCGACGAAGATTTTTATTACTATCTTCATCCGGATGAAGCGACAAAAGCACAATTTTTGTCCGTTCTGGAATTTTTATATCACCAAGGCTGCTATATGCTTTTGTATCGATTTTTAAGGGATAATAAAGACAGACTGGTCTTTCCGGATTTTAAACGATTAGAAGGCATAACGCTTCGAGAAGATATTGAAGAACGATTCAAACAATACTGTTTTTAAAACCTATTGTCATTTAAGAACTGTTAGACTATAATTGGATTATATTGATGTAAAATGTATTTGGAAAGAGGTATGTCATGAAAACAAAAGACGAATTACCGGAATGCCCTGTCGCTACGACGGTTTCCGTTATCGGAAGCAAGTGGAAGTTATTGATCATCCGAAATCTTCTTGACCGTCCATGGCGATTTAATGAATTAAAAAAAGATTTAGACGGCATCAGTCAAAAAGTTCTGACCGATTCCCTGCGTGCGATGGAGAACGATGGCATCATCACAAGAACGGTCTATCCCGAAGTGCCACCCCGCGTTGAATACGCGCTCAGCGAATTAGGCGAATCTATGCGCCCGATTTTAGAGGCGATGCGCCAATGGGGAACTGCTTATAAGTCAATGTAATGAAAAAACGCAAGCTGGCAGCTTGCGCTTTTTATTACATCTTATCGATAAATGATGTACTTATAAATCGGATTTCCCATTGACGAAAACTTCTCCTCATATTCCGTCATAATATTTCCCGCAAGCATCTTCTCATCATGGTGCAGATCCCTTGTCACTGCCTCTGATTTCCAACCTGCAGGCGCAAGTTCCTCAAGTGCAAAATCAAATAAATCCATATTATCCGTTTTAAACTCTATGCGCCCGTCCTTATCTAATATATTATTGTACCGCTCCAAAAACTGTCTTGACGGCAGACGCCTTTTGGCATGTCTATCCTTTGGCCACGGATCGGAAAAATTAAGATAGATTTTTGCGACTTCGCCTCTGTCAAAAACTTCACAGATATCCTCCGCCTCCATACGGATAAAACGCAGATTGGGAATCTCATTTTCTTCCATTTTCTGGATTGCGCGCAAAAGTACTGTTGAATATTTTTCTATTCCGACATAATTGATGTCCGGGTTCGCTGCTGCCAAATCCATCATAAAACGCCCTTTTCCCATACCGATTTCGATGTGAATCGGATTTTCGTTCCCGAAAAGAGTGCTCCAATTTCCTTTATGCGCAAACGGATCGTGCACTACAAAGCGGCTGTCTGCAATCACCTCGCGCGAACCTGTCACGTTTCTAAGTCGCATATTCTGATAACCTTACCTTTCTTTTTTGCCGGTTTTTGTTTTTTATTACATAACCGTTAAGCATTATTTTACTCCTTAAAGTTTTATTTGTCATCATGAAAAATGCGTAAAGTTTTAAGCATTATCGTATTTATTGATTTTTTATTCTTTTTCTATCTCATAATAGTTACATTTTTTTTCAAATAGTGTACAATCTAACTATATAGCATAATTGCTACACAATTACGCTATATTTATGCCCATCCGGGCGGGTATAATGTCTATCGACATTATATCATCTAAGATTTCAATTTGACGGAAAAAGGATCTTTAAAATGAAAAAAAAGAAAGTTATCTATCGGTTTTTCTCCTGTTTCTTCGCAATCCTTTTGTTTATCGCGAACGCAGTGACCACTGTTTGCGCAGAGCCGGAGCTTACAAACGAGGAAAAAATGGAAGAGCGCAAAACGCTTCCCATACAATCAAACAGTATTGAAAACTGGCCGCAGGGACCCGCAATCGGCGCGCAGTCGGCAATCTTGATGGAGATGAATACGCATACTATTTTGTATGCAAAAAATATCCATGAAAAAAGCTACCCTGCCAGTACCACAAAAATACTGACCTGTCTGCTCGCAATGCAAAACTGCACCATGGACGAAATCGTCACGTTTTCACACAACGCAATCTACGATGTGCCCACCGACGGCTCAAAACTAGGCGGCGTTGACACAGGCGATACCATAACCATGGAACATGCGCTCTACTGCGTTCTTGTACAGTCGGCAAACGAAGTCGCAAGCGCGGTCGGTGAACATGTGGCGGAAAAGCTGGGCATTTATACTTTTACCGACTTAATGAATGAAAAGGCGAAAGAGCTGGGCTGCGAGGGAACACACTTCACCAATGCAAACGGACTCTACGACGATAACCACTACACAACCGCTTACGACCTGGCTCTGATCGGATGCGAATTTTTCAGTAACGAGTTATTGTGTAAAATGTCTTCCACACCAAGCTATCACTTTCAATTAAAAGCTGGTGATGAGGACGATACATGGATTTCGTCAAAAAATCAATTATACAAAGGAAAACCCCACGAATACAAATACTTGCTCGGCAGCAAAACAGGTTTTGTCTCCCAGTCAAGACAGACGCTTGTTTCCGCTGCGGAGAAAAACGGCATGAAACTTGTCTGCGTTATTTTTACAGAGGAAACACCGTATCAGTTTGAAGATACAATCGCACTTTTCCAATATGGTTTTGAAAATTTTCAACGTTTGTCAATTGCAGACAACGAAACAGACTATAACGTGATTACCGACGATTTATTCGACACAGGCAACGACCTGTTTGGGGATTCGACACCTTTAATATCCATGGAAAATGACAGTTATGTCATATTGCCAAACACGGCTGCCTTCACGGACACAGTTTCTTCGCTCAGCTACGAAGACCCATCCAATAATGATGGTGTGATTGCCACTATAAACTACACGTATTCCGACATCCCCGTCGGAAGCTGCAATATTATTTTTTCCAAATCCGAAAAAAAGGGGTTTTCTTTCTCACATAACACCTCAATCCCCGAAATTGTCGAAGTTACTTCGGCAAAGGAAACGACAGCACAACATGCGGATAGCGATTCCGAAGACGTAAATAACGTTATTTTTATCAACGTGCAGAATGTCATTTTTGGAATCCTTCTTTTTGCGGCAGCGGCTATTGTCATTCTATTTATCATTTCCGTAATAAACAGCTACAGTTTTTCCGCAAGAGGTCAGAGCAACAAACGCCGAAGAAAACGCAGACAGGAAAGCCGCATCGAACGACGTCAGACAAGATTAAATTTAATCCGGCAAAAACGGCTTCAAAGGAAGCGCAGAAAAGAGTATAAAAAAAGATGAGAAGGCAGAGGACTATGTCCTATGTCTTCTCTCTTTTCTACCCTCGCGGATTTGATTTCTTTTATCAATAATGTCATCAACGGCTTCCACGTTAATCTGCTTCATGGTTTTCACCACATAAATTTTATCATCCGGCGATTTTTTCATTCGGATTTTTCCCTTAATATTTCCGTGCTTTGGACAAACCATTACGGAATAATAACTTTTGCCATTGTTTGAAAACCAAGGAATTCTTTTTCTCGTTTTCTCATTACAGAGAAAGCATCTTGTGGAAACCACGTCTTTATCGTTCATTGCCAATACCTTGCTCGAAAATTCGCGAGATATGTACTTTGCATAATCGTCAAACACAACGTTGATTTCTTCCACCTTACTTTTCGGCAGGTGGTATGTATCAAAAGAATAGTTTTTAAAAACATCTTCCTTTTCCGCAATTTTTTTGAGGATTTCCGCCGTATAGACAGCGTCGGCATCAGCACGGTGGAAAGGTACTTCCTCTTTCAGATTCAAAAACTCAACCGCATATTGCAATGTGCGCCGCTTCTTTTTATCCTCATACGCGATGCTGAAAAGCTTCTGCACATCATAATACGCAAATGGTTTTTCTGACAGATGTGTCATATTGTAAAAGTCCATATTCTTTTGCAGCTCGGGCAAATCAAGATTTCCCCATGTGCAGAAAATATAATCTTCTCCGCACCAACGTATAAAATCCTCCGCAACTTCTTTGAAACTGCGGCAGTTTTCCAACTCTTTTATATTAATATGAACAATCTCTCCCGTCACTTGATTCATGCGGTCAAACACTTGCGGTTTTATCAGCTCATGAAAGCTGTCTATTTGCTCTTTGTCGCTATTTAATTTTACGGCCCCGATTTCAATAATCTCAAACAACAACTCATTTTCAAGCTTCGTCTTTAAATCGTCAGCCTGATTCCATTCCAAATCCAAAACTATATAATTCATTAAATCTCCTTTTAAATAGATGAACAATATAATTTTTATTTTTTGATATAAATTAACTATAGCATAAAAAGAGCATTTCCACAACCTATAAATAACTTATTCACAGTGGGGCTAACCTCCTAACGTGACATCCTGATTTTGGTACCACTCTAACGCATCTGTAAATTGCGTTTCCTCAAAATCCGGCCATAATTCCTTTACAATATAAAAATCGGAATAAACGGTCTGTATCGGCAAAAAGCCCGACAAGCGACACATTCCGCCCCACCGGATTACCAGATCAACTCGCGGTATTTCCTTTGATGCCCAATTGTTTTTCATATCCCATTCCCAGCCGTAGTTTACTAAAAAATTTATCCTCAATACGCCTTTTTTACAGACCGGTTCACGCTTACGGTTTGCATACGGGAGCAGTTCAACCGGAAAACAGGGAGAATTGGTATTGCCGATCACATAGAGCTCCGCATTTTCCCATTCAATCATTTCCACAGCCTTAACACAGGCTTTTGAAAAGGCGGCAACCTGTTCTTTCGGACGCTTACAGTTATCGACGGTGAATCCATAGTAGGTCAATTCCTCTATCCCCTGATCTCTTGCTGCCCGAAACAACTTCAACCCCGGTTCTAACCCATACGTATATCCCTGCTCTTTTTTTAATCCATTTCCTTCTGCCCAACGCCTGTTGCCGTCCGGGATAATACCGATATGTTTTGGAATACGCTTCATACGATCCTCCTACCCTTTTTAAAATGAAAAAATCTCTTTTATCAATATGGGTAGAATTTGGAAATTTATGCATTTTACAGTTGTAAAATTATATAAGCATTACATTTTTTTTATTAGCAGAATAAGAAAAAGTTTTGAGGAAAAGTTTTGTAAGCAAAAACAATGGATATATTTTTTATTTCATGGTATTATATTTATAATCCTATTAAGAAAGGGTGATATATATGGTATCAGTAACAAATACAGCAGAAAGAGCGTATACAATAGATAATGCTATGGACGTTTTATTCCAAAAACTTGATGAAGCGATTGACGATATGGAAAATGGAAGAGTGCAGACCATAGAAGAAGCATGGAAAGAGATTGACAACATATAAGAGGTACAAATGAAGCAGCAATATAAGGTAGTAATTGCTCAAAGCGGTAAAATTGATGTAAAGAATAAAAAGCATTATATTCTTCAAAATTTCAAATACCGTGAATACGCTGAAAATTTTTCTCTAAAAATAAAAAAAGCTGCCGAAGAATTGGCTATTTTTCCGACTAGTCATCAAATAACAGGTTTTCAATATCGGGGATATGATATTTATATGAAACCACAAAGCAATCATTTATTGTTTTATACAATAGATAATGATCGTGGTGTTGTAACAATCCTTCGCATCTTACAGGACGGTATGGATTGGGAATATATTATTCAACAATGGATTCAGATAAACTCATAATTATATGAAAGGCTCTGCATGAGAAATCATTCAGAGCCTTTTAACGTTCCCTGGGGGAATCGAACCCTCAACTGCCCCTTAGGAGGGGGCTGTTATATCCATTTAACTAAGGAAACAATTATTAACAGTCCGTTTTAATGATGTCTTCTACCATGATGTCCGCTGCGTCCATGGTGGCTGCTGCCGTGATGATTGCTTGTTTTTGGCGTTGTCGTTCGAGGTGTGCAGTCCGTCTGCGCTGATTTGCCGTGCTCGTGGCAATGATCACAAATCCCGTCCACATCATCATCTACAAAATGATCACAAATTCCGTCCGCGTCCGCATCAATATAGCAATGATTATCGCAGATTCCGTCGCCGTCTTCGTCTACAAAATTATGATCTCCGCAAATTCCGTCGCAATCGCTGTCCATAAAGCATTCGCCAACATTACAATTTCCGATTTCACAAGTCTGAGGCTGTACTTCCGCAGCCGTAACCGAAATGCCGGCACAAAGCGCCATAACACACGAAAGCCCAACTAACGTCTTTTTCATAAGCAAATACCTCCTACTATTCTATATGATAATCATTCGCTGTATATGCAAACTCGTTCTTCTCGCTAACGCTCATTATATCATAACAAGGATTTCTTTTCCAGTCTATTTTATCATTTCCTTATAAAAACTATGGAAACTCAATGAAGCCCTGTAACCACACAATACCCTTAAAGCGCCTGCCGACTGCTGCCTCGCCGTACAGATCCTCCCGGTTGATACAAATCTCCAGCAAAAGCTCATTGCACTCCACAGTCATAAAAATAACGTCCTCACCTGTGATTCGGTTTTTGTCCATATGAAAATCCATAATCTCACCGAGAATGGAATACTGGTCACACTCTACCCCGTAAGGCATAAAATAAGTGTCAACAAGACTAAACACATCCGTCTTATGAATTTTGCGTGAGATAATCGTGTAAGTGTCCATATCGTCAAGCGTTAAACTCTCAATCGCGTCTTCGTCGCCCATACGCGCCTGCGCAATCAATTGATTCCGCTCGGATGCAGCTTTCTTGATCCGCTTTTTGTCGCTCTCGTTTTTATTGATCGGCATCATAATCGTACCATCAACGCAAAGCGCACTCAATACAAGCGCCGTTCCCTGAATCGGAAGCTGTTTCAACGCCTGAAGTCTTTTATACGGTATAATATTCTGCAGATAAAAGATAAGTGTAACGCCTACTTTGATATCATCGCAGACACCCGCAAAAGACTCCTTTTCCGCGTGGCGCTCCACTGTTACATCCTCTGTGGAACTGACGTTTGTTCCTCTCACATACGGAAAATAGTACTCGTACAAAAATCTGCTCTCTTCGTCGAACTGACCACGTATACAGATACCCGCGCCATGAACAAAATCAAGCGAAAGCTCTGCATACGTCCGATCTTCTTCATCAACCGTAATATCTCTGTCGGAAAAGTAACCTTCTATTTTATTTTCCGTAAGACCGATTTTGACAACCTCGTCAATAAGCGCCCGCAGTTCTTCTCTTTTTTTTACCTTGCTAAAGCCAATAGCCCTTAAATATCTGTGCAATTTGAAACTCCTTATGCCCTGATTTCCGTCTTTCCGCCCATATACGGCTGCAATGCCTTCGGTATTTTTACAGAGCCGTCTTCCTGAAGGTTATTCTCCAAGAACGCAATCAACATTCTGGGCGGAGCAACAACCGTATTATTTAATGTATGCGCAAAATACTTTCCATTTTCAGCATTTACTCTGATTTTTAATCTTCTTGCCTGTGCGTCGCCTAAATTAGAGCAGCTTCCCACCTCGAAATACTTCTTCTGCCGCGGCGACCATGCTTCCACATCAACGGATTTCACCTTTAAGTCTGCCAAATCACCTGAGCAGCACTCCAACGTACGCACGGGAATATCCAGTGTTCGGAACAGATCAACCGTGTTCTGCCATAACTTGTCAAACCACATCGGTGACTCTTCCGGCTTACAAACCACAATCATTTCCTGTTTTTCAAACTGGTGTATTCTGTACACGCCGCGCTCCTCAACACCGTGCGCGCCCTTCTCTTTTCGGAAACAAGGAGAATAGCTTGTAAGCGTCTTTGGCAGTTCCGCCTCCGGAATGATTGTGTCAATAAATTTACCGATCATCGAATGCTCACTGGTACCGATCAAATACAAATCCTCGCCCTCTATCTTGTACATCATTGCATCCATTTCGTCAAAACTCATAACGCCGGTAACAACATTGCTTCGAATCATAAAAGGCGGTACACAGTATGTGAAACCTCTGTCAATCATAAAATCTCTCGCATAAGTGATCACTGCGGAATGCAGTCTTGCAATATCACCCATGAGATAATAAAATCCGTTTCCTGCAACCTTTCTTGCACTGTCCAGATCAATACCGTTAAATTTCTCCATAATTTCCGTATGGTACGGTATCTCAAAATCGGGAACGAGCGGCTCGCCGTACTTTTGAACCTCTACATTCTCCTCGTCACTTTTTCCGATTGGCACGCTCGGGTCAATGATATTCGGAATGGTCATCATAATCTTTGTGACCTTCTCATTCAATTCCTTTTCCTTCTCGGCGAGCTCTTCTAACTTCGCAGCCTGTGCATTAACCTGTTTCTTTACTTCCTCTGCCTCGTCTTTCTTGCCCTGACCCATCAAAGCGCCGATTTGCTTGGAAAGCTTATTTCTCTCCGCACGAAGATTATCTGCTTCCTGCTGTGTTTTTCTTGCCTGTGCGTCAAGTTCGATCACTTCATCGACAAGTCCAAGTTTGTGATCCTGAAATTTCTTTTTGATATTTTCCTTTACTGCATCGGGATTTTCCCTTAAAAATTTAATGTCAATCATTTTTGCTATGCTCCTTACTATTTAATAACTTCCTGTATAACAACCCTCGTATTCTTTATGAGGTCGATTACCTTTTCACCCTGTATCACTTGACCAAACCTGTCATGCGTAATACGCAGTACCGGTCTTTCCGGAAAATGCGCATTCTGTCTTAGAACGATTCCTTTCTCGCCCTCGTTTGTCTTTACCTTCGAACCTGCGGGATAAACGGCGATAAGCTGCAAAAAGGTATCAACAATATCGCTGTCATACCAGATACCGCCGTAATTTCGGATATTATTGATGGCTTCATGTACGCGGACTCTCGCCTTTCCGACACCGCAGATAAGTTCGTCAAATTCATCACAAACGCCGACAATCTGCGTCATGCGCGAAACAATGTCCGTACCAAGCGGATATCCCGATCCGTCTTTTCTCTCGTGATGATTTAAGACGATATCTTTTGCTTCCTCCGAAAGCCAGTCCTCATTTTTAATTGCCGTGTATCCGTAAATCGGATGCTTTTTGTATTCCTCCTGATCTCTTGCCGGTAACAGGTTAATATCCTGATCTTCGTATCTCACGACCAGATACCGCAGACCCAGATCATGAATCAAAGAGCTGACACTGATGTCATAAACCTGTTTCTCGCTCAAGCCAAGTTTTAACGCAATCAGTGTGGCAATCGTGCAGACCTGAAGAGAGTGCTCATAAATATCGGCGCTTCTTTCCTTCACATCATACACTTTTTCAACGACTTCGTCTTCTTCTAAAATATCCGTTATAATATTCTGTGCAGTTTCCGTGATTTTTTGCAGCCCTTCTGTAGTTTGGTAAACATGCAGCTCAAGGATATCTTTTATGTTCTGCCGAATCTGCTCTTCCACATCGTCCCTTAAAACGGTTACGACTTCCATGGAAAGCTTTTGCCGTTTTTTATCGGTTTTCTTCGGTTCGGCTTTCTTCTTCTCCGCCTTTTTCTCCGGCTTCTTTTCTTCGGGCTTTGCCACACTCTTTGGCTTTTTCTCTTCTTTTTCCGGCGGCGGCGCTGCCGCTTCCGCTTCTTCTTCAATATACACCGTATAGATCTCGAGCTCTTCCAATTTCCGGATATATTGCTCTTTGATCACAGTGCCTTTTGCGACTACGACGGTATAGTCATCCAGAAGGACATCACTTGCAATTACATCTCCATTTTTTAAATCTTCAACTGTTACTAATCTCATTTTTATAACCTTGCTCCTTTCAAAGTCTGCGCATTTGGACTTAAGCTCAAATTTGCTTTACTCTGTATCTGATGATGTGTTTCCATTTACAGCCCGTTCAACTGCTACTTTTTCCTCATTACTGAGCGCAATCTCGGAATCTCCATCCTTTATTCTCTTTGTATAAGAATAACAACCGTCTGAGCTGTGTACTGAATTGATTAAAAATCCGTTATTGTTTTCATCTAAGAGCACCAACGCAAAACTAAGTTTGCCGCCCATTTCTTTAAATGCATCATACTTGACAAGTCCCAATTTCTGGTATGTCGACTCATGTCGTTTAAATAATGCTTTGATATCGTCCCTGTTCTGACTCACATTCAGCTTAATATACTTATTGTCCTCATAGAGCGTCATAATATCTTTTTCCAGATTTGCGCCGTCTTTGCCAAGCATAAACTTCTTATATTTTTTCTTAAAACTACTGATCTGCACAAATGCCACAATGATCAGTATCAGCAGTAAAACGCACGCAATCCCTAATCCAAGTAAAAGATACCCTACGTCTATGCCTCCCAATCCTACCATGTTTAAAAAATTACTGTTCATCCTATCTCCCCTTTATATTGTTACATTTGACAACGCTTCAATCAACCTGTCAAAATCATCATTGGAATAAAATTCAAGCTCTATCTTCCCCGTACCGTTTTTACCCTTTGCGTTGATCGCTACTTTTCGGCTGAGTTTTTCTTTCAGCTTATTTTCAACGTCCTCGTAAATGTATTGGATATTTTTCGGTATCTCCTCTTTTTTTGCTTTTTTCTCTTTCGGGTTTAAAAGTTCCTTGACTCTTTTTTCAACCTCCCGCACACTGAGCTTTTCGTCGAATATTTGTTCTGCAAGCTGCTTTTGCTGCTCCTCGTTTTCAATCGAAATCAACGCTCTGGCATGACCCGTCGTAAGCTTTCCGTCAATGATCATCTGCTGCACATAATCGCAAAGCTTTAATAGCCGCATACTGTTCGTAATCGTCGTTCTGCTTTTAGATACCCGTTCGGCAAGCTCGTCCTGTTTTAAGTGAAATTCTTCGAGAAGTCGTTTATAAGCAAGGGCCTCCTCGACCGGATTTAAGTCCTCTCTCTGAATATTCTCAATCAGAGAAATTTCCATGATTTCCTGTTCGGTATAATCTCTGATGATGACAGGAACCTCTTTCAATCCCGCAAGCTTTGCCGCCCGCCATCTTCGCTCTCCCGCGATAATCTCATAATACTCTTTTCGATCCTGTACGAGTATCGGTTGCAATAGTCCATACTGTTTAATTGAATCCGCTAATTCTTGAAGCGCATCTTCGTCAAAATTTTTTCGTGGCTGTTCTCTGTTTGGCTCCACCTTTGTAATTTTCACAAAGGTTTCTGCCTGTGCCGTTTCGTCTTTTTTCGTGGATTTTACTGCTTCCGCAGATATTAGGCTGTCCAGGCCTTTTCCCAATCCCCTTTTTGCCATACGATATCCTCCGTTCTCACATTATGCGTTGTTCCGAATCACTTCCTCCGCCAAAGCCATATAGCTTTCCGCGCCGGCCGATCTTGGATCATACATACTGATAGGTTGTCCGTAACTTGGCGCTTCCGCAAGTCTGATATTTCTGGGAATCAATGTATTGTAAACTTTCTGGTTTAAATTGTTCTTTACATTCTCCACAACCTGATTGGAAAGATTAGTGCGTGAATCGTACATCGTGAATACAACGCCGTCCATATTGAGGCTCGGGTTCAATCGTTCTTTTACAAGGTTAATGGTGTGTATCAACTGGCTCAAACCTTCCAACGCATAGTACTCGCACTGGATTGGAACCAGAACTGCATCTGCCGTTGTCATCGCATTGATCGTCAGCAAGTTTAATGATGGCGGACAGTCTATTATTACAAAATCGTAACTGTCTTTTACCCAGTCGATTTCATTTTTTAAAATAAAATCCTTATCTTTTACACCAATCAGCTCAATCTCTGCCGCAGCCAAATTTACATTTGCCGGAAGAATTGAAACGTTTGGTACAACCTCTTTTAAGATGCAGTCCTCTACGGAACAGTCACCCATGATCAATTCATATACAGTATTTTCCAATTCATTCTTTTGTATTCCGTACCCGCTCGTCGTATTTCCCTGCGGGTCCATATCGATCACTAAAACTTTTTTTCCTCTTGCCCCGATACATGCCGACAAATTAATCGATGTGGTTGTTTTTCCGACACCGCCTTTTTGATTTGCTACTGCTATTATTCTGCCCATGTTTTTCTCCCTGTTGTATTCTTTTGTTTAGTCCGCAGTGCACATTTTATTCACGGGCTTCGCCCTATCAAAATACAAGATAAAAAAGATGAGTGCCAGCGCACTTATCTAGCAAAAAGCTTCGCTTTTTGTTTAAATGGTTTACGCTGTCGCAATCTCCTATAGAATAACAAATCGCTTACAAGCAATTGAGTTTGTTATTCTATATCTTGGCACTGCTCATGCTTATCGACATTATACCACCAATGGGAATTATATTCCATATATTTTTGAAAAAAGGCGTGTGATTTCACGGTGGTTTCAAATAATTAATTTCCATAACTTATTGCAAAAATGATTACGCTATTGTCTTTTATTATGATACTATTAGTCTGCTTTTTATAAGAAATCGGCAATTTATATAGTTTTATTTTTCTAACACCTTACATTCCGCTGGAAATGGACATTGCCTACATGAGAGCATTAAAATGTTTCACGTGAAACATTTTACTCTGCTTGTCAACTTTTATGAAGCTTCCAATAAGAGCTGCACTTTACAACAATTAAAATCATAAGCTCACCAATCAAAACAAGTCCGGTCGGTATAAAGAACAATAAATATCCCAATACAGGATAATACAGTGCATCAAACCCATATTGAGGTACAATCCATACATCATTTAATACCAATGCCGAAATAACGATTGTGCTTATAATCGTGATCAACAGCCAAATCCCTATTAGTCTTGCAAGTCGTTTTATTTGCTTTTTAAGAGGTCGCCTTTTCGATATTCCATAATGATTTTTCCCGATAAAATAGAAAACTGCTAATATAATCGGAATACCAAAAC
>JAIEDW010000237.1 GCA_029067805.1 Lachnospiraceae bacterium | reverse complement strand
CTCTTTCATATTTCTTCATGTCCTTAAACAAAATATTAACCTGACAGTCCGGACAGTAAAAACACCTTGTTATAAATTTAACATCACCTATCAAAAAAGTATCTCCACAAGAAAAATCATAGTCTTTTGCTTCAGGTGATTTTGAATTGACAATTTTTATTTCGTTTCCCAATTCCACTTTTGCGCCACACTTAGGACAAAAATGTTTTTTGCAATGAACATAAAACAGACTTGCATTATAACTGTATTTAATCCCCATCATTATTCTTTCCTCCTGTTATTGTGGTGGTTTAATGCTGAAAGTCATCGAATACACCAACTACTACAGTCCTGGTCCCCATGTTCCCATTGAATCACTCCTTTTGCCTGTACTTTTCAAATATTGGGATAAGTCCTTATACCATTCCAAGAGAAACTTATCCCAATATTCTGTTTTTCCCTTTCCCTCCAACCACCTTGGTACCTTAAATGAACGCCTGTTTCTGCAGCATTACAATACAGAAAAATCCATATACTTAAAAATCCTGTTTTATATCATCCCAAATTTCCAAAAGCGATTTCCCTTCAATTCGTCCATTTTCGAATAATTCTTCTGTTGATTGAAATACTTGCATGATGCTTTCTCTTGATTTGGTTAGGTATCTTTCAGGACTGTTTTAACTAATCCAATATTCTTCATGATGATAATAAAATAAGTATTCTTCTCCCCCACCTACTCTCTTTTTAATGTCTTCGTACTTTTTAATATCTTCGTTACTCATAATCGTTCTTCCTTTCATATCATAGTAATAACGCAGACCACACTATTCGAAGCATTTTTTAAAAAGTTATACTATGTAATATTACCATCTTCGTATTTCTTGGAAACGTTTTCTATCACCTTTTGTTTCCGTTTCATAAATTCATCATGTGCTTCCCTTATCTTCTTTTTACATATTTTATTCCAAATAGCAGTATATTTTTCTCTTATGTCCCAATTATTAGGATCCATATCACCGCCAAATCCAATCCATCTTTCAACGACTCCGTTTTCATCTGACAATGCAATTTCATGAGGACAATATGTATAGCAAAAATCAGAACATCCAATACAATGTACTCCCCATTCTAAAGTGCCCTTACAGGGACATTCTGTATTTGTTTTTCTTTCATCACAATAACCTTCAATTAATAAATGTTTCATTCTCATACATTTCACTCCTATGTCATAATTTGCAATTTTCAATACTGGCTCTGATGCTTTAATAATCCCCTGTTTATACATTCAAATGCCATTATGCAAACAAATGTTTCGAAATACTATACAATAATATCAAACAGACACTCTAAATACCAATATGTAAAATCTTATTTCCCTCATTGATTGCTTTTTCGCACATATGAATACAAGTTTCTAATACCTCCAATATTTCATTTCTATTAACTAGATTTTTTTCATAATGATCTTCATCTGGCAAGAAATCTCCGGTTAAATAAAATTCCTTGGGAGCAAGATAAAATAATTCTCTCCATTGTTTAATAATATTTTTAAATTTAACTATTTCATCTACTTCAATAAATGAATATCCATAATAAGAAATGCCTTCTTGCACCTTCTCACCATTCCAAGTTGTATGAATCCATTTTAAACTATCAGCTATGTATTCAATGATTAATATCTATATCCTATTTCCCATTCTGCGCCTGTGATTTGAGTTTCCCGATAATTTCCTCCAACTCCGCAATCAGTTCGTCGGTATGCATATTGGAGTCGCCCTGTGTTTCGTCAAACAGTGCCATTACCACCTTACCAAACGACTTTCTCCCAATCCCGTGTCTTACCAAATATTGGGCGGCGTATTCCTCCCGCGTCATACAGGGGGTGAATTTTCTCGCATACTGTGTCCTGTGACGGACGCTTCCGCACTCCTGTATAAAGCCTGCGTCCAACAGCGAATTAATCGTCCTGTGCACATAGGTTGCATTTGGCATAATATCGCTTAATTGTTCCAAGAGATCCACACTTGTCAGTGCTTCCTTCTCCCACAATAAATCCATTACTCGCTGTTCCCGTTTTGATAGCTGATACGCATCTTTCATAATTTGATTGTCCTTTCCTTATGCAAATACATTTTTGCGCCGCAAACATTTACAAATATTATAGTTCTGTTCACATTTTTTGTAAATAAATATGATAAAAATTATCTCCATATAAAAAAGTCTGCAATCACCGTTTTCACACTGATTTACAGACCTTCTTTTTTCTTTCTGTTCTTGCTTTTTTTAGGCTTGGGAGGATTGGCAAGCAGATATGCCTCATACAGTTCGGGGCGTCTTAACCTTGTCCGCTCAAGGGACTGCTCCATACGCCACGCTTCAATCTTTGCATGGTGACCGCTCAGCAACACCTCGGGCACTTTTTTGTCATGCCAGATTTCGGGGCGCGAATACTGCGGATATTCCAATAGTCCGTTGGCGTGTGACTCCGTCTGCGCCGATTCGTCGTTGTTCAAAACCCCCGGCACAAGCCTTGCGATCGCGTCAACCATCACCATCGCCGCCAATTCTCCGCCCGTGAGCACATAGTCACCGATGGAGATATAATCCGTGACAATCTCCTCCAGAACGCGCTCGTCGATTCCTTCATAGTGACCGCACAGAAAAATCAAGTCTTCCTCCTTGGAAAGTTCGGCAGCCTTTTTCTGATGAAATACCTCTCCCTGAGGCGTCACATACACGACACGCGGCTTTGTTTCGCTGCCCCTTTTTTTGTTTATATTTTCACATATCGTTTTCCAACAGTCATAAACGGGCTGTGCCTGCATCAGCATTCCCGCGCCGCCGCCGTAGGTATAATCGTCAACCTTTTTATGCTTGTCCGTTGTATAATCTCGTATATTGACGGCTTCCAAGGAAATCAGTCCCTTTTCCTCCGCGCGCCCGATAATACTGGTGCGCAGTCCATCAAGCACCATCTCGGGAAACAGCGTCATAATGTGGAAGTTCATAGCAATCCCTCCAGAACATGAACTTTCATTTTGCGTTCCTCCATATCCACATCAAGGATACACTGCTTAATTGCCGGTAGCAGCAAATCTCTGCCGTCCTCAAGCGTAATCTCATACACGTCGTTTGCGCCTGTCACGATCACATCTTTTAATCTGCCAAGATAGGCATCGTTCTCGTCATATACCGCCAGATCAATAAGATCGGCAATAAAATACTCGTTCTTTTTGAGTTTCACGGCGTTTTCCCTTGTTACATAGATGTTTTTCCCCTTATAACGTTCCACGTCATTGATATCGTCCAAGCCTTTGAACTTGAGAATCACAAACTTCTTAAAAAACTTCACGCTCTCGATTTCAAGCGTCATATTTTCTTTTCCCGTGTCCAAAATAACTTCTTTTAATTTTTTAAAACGTTTTGCGTCGTCTGTGGTCGGAAACACCTTTACTTCTCCGCGCAGACCGTGCATCTGCGTAATCGCTCCCACTTGCAGTAAATCTTCCATGCAATCAGATACCTTTCTGTAATCCAACATCAATTTATAAAGGGTGTTCTTTTCGGAACACCCCTCCTGCTTTAAATAATCTCAACATCAACCTTCAAATTTTCTTTGGAAGATGCCGCCTTGACTACGGAACGAATCGCTTTTGCAATTCTTCCCTGCTTACCGATTACTTTTCCCATATCATCAGCTGCCACATGAAGCTCCACAGTAACGTTCTTGCCGTTTACACTCTCTGTGACAACAACCTCGTCAGGGTTGTCGACTAAAGCTTTCGCTATCACTTCAACTAACTCCTTCATTCTTTACACCTCCAAGTGTTTCTCTGCATAAAGGGTTATTTCTCAATCCCTGCGATTTTGAAAAGCTTTGCAACAACTTCTGTAGGCTGTGCGCCGTTTGCAAGCCACTTCTTTGCAAGCTCCTCGTTTACCTTAAACTCACTGGGATCTGTGTTGGGATTGTAAGTACCAATCTCCTCGATAAACTTTCCATCTCTTGGGGATCTCGAGTCCGCTACAATAATTCTATAAATAGGAGCTTTCTTCTGACCCATTCTTCTTAATCTGATTTTTACTGCCATGTTCTTCACCTCATAAATCTTTCTTTTATTTTTTGTTTTTTATCAAAAAGGAAATTTAAATCTCCCTTTTTTACCGCCAAAACCTCCCATCATTCCGGGGAGCTGCTTCATCATCTTCTGTGACTGTTCAAACTGTTTGATAAAGCGATTTACCACAGCAATGTCCACACC
>JAIEDW010000236.1 GCA_029067805.1 Lachnospiraceae bacterium | reverse complement strand
GCGTGTATGATGCGGCGTTACAGGCGAAGAAGGAAGGAAAGATAAAGCATATTGGCATCACAGCGCATCTTTTGAAGGTGGCAGAGGAAGCGAGTGCGAGTGGTTTATATGAAACGTTACAGTTTCCGTTTGCATATATCTCATCGGAAAAAGAAATTGCGCTGGTAAAGAAATGTGAAGCGGCGGGAATGGGATTTCTCGGAATGAAAGGGCTTGCGGGAGGACTTTTGACCAATTCAAAGCTCTGTTATTGGTTTGCGTGTCAGCATGAGGCGGTTTTGCCGTTGTGGGGCATACAAAAGGAGTCCGAGCTTGCGGAATTTTTGTCGTATCAGGATCAGCCGCCTGTTATGGATGAGGAAATGAAGGCTGTGTATGAGAAGGATTTGAAGGAACTTTCGGGCGATTTCTGCCGCGGCTGCGGATATTGTATGCCGTGTCCGAAAGGAATACAGATTAATAACTGTGCTCGCATTTCACAGCTTTTGCGCCGTTCGCCTTCGGCAAACTGGTTAGGTGAGGAGTGGCAGGCGAATATGGCGAAGATTAAGGAGTGCATTCACTGTAATCAGTGTGCGTCAAGGTGTCCGTATGGGCTTGATACGCCGAAGCTTTTGGAGAAGAACCTTGAGGATTATGAGAATGTGGTTGCGGGGAAAGTTCGGGTGGACTGATTGTCGACTCTATGATATTATTTTTCCCTTGCAAAATTCGATTTGATTTTATATAATGAAATCAGATACACAACTGGCGGAAACAGCATTTGTTGAAATGATGCTGCGTAGGAGTACCTACAGGGAGTGTATGACAGTTTGAAAGCCGACCGTCTGGGCAGCATGTTATTCGTGCGCCCAAACGGTTTTTTATGTTTGAAGCGCACCCTTTTACAAAAATACACAGGAGGTTTTATCAAAATGAAGATGTTATCATTGGAACAGGAACTGAAAGGAAACGCTTATCCCGGCAGAGGAATCGTCATCGGTAAGACAAAGGACGGAAAAAAGGCGGCAATCGCATATTTTATCATGGGCAGAAGCGAGAACAGTAGAAACCGCGTATTTGTGGAGGATGGAGAGGGAATCCGCACGCAGGCATTTGATCCGTCCAAACTCAGTGATCCGAGTCTGATTATCTATGCGCCGGTTCGTGTACTTGACGATAAGACGATTGTGACAAACGGCGATCAAACGGATACAATTTATGAGTTGATGGGCGAGCAGAAGAAAACCTTTGAGCAGGCGCTCAGAACGAGAGAATTTGAGCCGGATGCGCCAAACTATACACCGAGAATTTCAGGTATTCTCAGTATTAAGAACGGAAAATATAACTATAAGATGTCTATTTTAAAAAGCAACAACGGCAATCCCGATGCCTGCAACCGCTATACCTTTGCATATAATGATCCCGTAGCGGGTGAGGGACATTTCATTCATACTTATATGGAGGACGGAAATCCGCTTCCGAGCTTTGAAGGAGAGCCGAAGCTTGTGGATATTCCGAATGACATGAACGAGTTTGGCGATATGGTGTGGAACAGCTTAAATGCGGACAATAAGGTATCGCTTTTCATACGGTTTATTGATATTGCGACAGGAAAATACGAAACAAAAATTTACAATAAAAACGTCTAACAAGATTAGAAAAGGAGTAACTTAAAATGAAAGAATTAGAATTAAAATACGGCTGTAATCCTAATCAGAAACCTTCCAAAATCTATATGAAAGACGGCGAGCTCCCGATTGAAGTGCTAAACGGAAAGCCGGGATATATCAATTTTCTTGATGCGTTTAACGGCTGGCAGCTTGTCAAGGAGTTAAAAAAGGCTACGGGACTTCCCGCAGCAACTTCCTTCAAGCATGTATCGCCGGCGGGGGCGGCAGTCGGACTTCCCTTGAATGAAGTCGAGAGAAAGATTTACTGGGTAGACGATATGGGCGATTTATCTCCGCTTGCAAGTGCGTATGCAAGAGCCAGAGGCGCGGATAGAATGTCTTCTTTTGGCGATTTTATTTCGCTGTCGGATGTGTGCGATGTCGACACGGCGAAATTGATCAAGCGAGAGGTATCTGACGGCATTATCGCACCCGGATATGAGCCGGAGGCGCTTGAGATTTTAAAGGCAAAGAAAAAGGGCAATTATGCAGTGATTAAAATTGATCCGGAGTATGTTCCAAATCCCGTAGAAACGAAAGATGTTTACGGCATTACGTTTGAACAGGGTAGAAACGAACTTGTGATTGATGATGCGTTGTTTGCAAAAGTTGTAACGGAGAATAAGGAAATTTCCGAGCAGGCAAAAATTGACCTTGCGATTGCGATGATCACGTTAAAGTATACACAGTCAAACTCTGTCTGCTATGTAAAGGGAGGACAGGCAATCGGAATCGGTGCGGGACAGCAGTCGCGTATCCATTGTACAAGACTTGCGGGAAACAAGGCGGATAACTGGTTTCTGCGTCAGCACCCGAAGGTGTTGAATCTGCCGTTTAAAGAAAAAATCGGACGTGCCGACAGGGATAATACGATTGATGTCTACATGAGCGATGATTATATGGACGTACTTGCGGACGGCACATGGGAGCAGTTCTTTACAGAAAAACCCGAGGTTCTTACGAGAGAGGAAAAGCGTGCATGGCTTGATCAAATGACAGACGTGTCACTTGGTTCGGACGCATTCTTCCCGTTTGGCGACAATGTGGAGAGAGCGCATAGAAGCGGCGTCAAATACATTGCACAGCCGGGCGGTTCCATCAGAGATGACAACGTGATTGAAACCTGTAACAAGTACAATATGGCGATGTGCTTTACGGGCATCAGACTGTTCCATCACTAATACGGATTTGTAAGACGCATTGACGAAAATTGTCGATGCGTCTTTTAAAAGGAAACTATTGAAAACAGGAAAAAAGACGAGGTGACAAAAGCGTGATACAGGATTTAAAAGACGGAATATATCATAATGAATACAAAGAACAAAATCCATCTGCTGGAGATTATATAATCTTCGCAAAAGGGCGCAGTGTGTTAATGAAAAAAGAAAGCACAATAATAAAATTTCCACATTTTGAAGAAATAATTTCAGAAATGGTTTACATATACTTATTTCAAATTGACATAAATGGAAAAATGCATAAATTCTTTCTTGGAGAGGCGGATTTGGTTTCGGAGGAACTGCTTGAGAGTTACGCGTATGAGCCGCAAAATGTGTTTCGAAGCAGTGGACCCGATTATATGGCGTTTGCAGGTATTACGGCGTGCCAACTTGCAAACTGGTATGCATCGGTGAAATATTGCGGCACATGCGGGACTGCGCTTGTACACGACAAAAAGGAGCGCATGATGCGGTGTCCGAAGTGCGGTGCCATGCATTATCCGAAAATTTCACCTGCGGTGATTGTCGGAGTGATTGACCGCGAAAACAATAAACTTTTGCTGACAAAGTATGCAGGACGTGAATACAAAAAATATGCGCTGATCGCGGGCTTTGCGGAGATTGGGGAAACCATTGAGGATACGGTAAAACGCGAGGTTTACGAGGAAACGGGCATTCATGTAAAGAATGTGCGCTACTATAAAAGCCAGCCGTGGTCTTTTACGGATACGCTGCTCTTTGGATTTTACTGCGATTTGGACGGAGATGGTCAGATTCGACTTGACGAGGAGGAGCTTTCTGTGGGAGAGTGGCTTTCGCCCGACGAAATCCCCATGGAATATGACGGAATTAGTCTTACCAATGAAATGATCATGCGGTTTAAAAATGGTTTGGAAAATAGTTAATCATGACCACCGGCTCAGCCGGTGGTTTCCTCTGCGGCTATAAGCCTCTGTCACCAGCATGCCTCTAAAGAGGCT
>JAIEDW010000235.1 GCA_029067805.1 Lachnospiraceae bacterium | reverse complement strand
ATGCCCTGCACGGTCTGTGAAATCCACGCAAACATCGAAGCGCCATAGTCCTGATTTTCCTTTCCCGTACGATTCATAATCGGCTTGATGATATTTTTAATCACCATAAGCGTCACAAACAAAAGCACTGCAATCACCACCGTCATCACAGGATCTTCAATCGCAAGCGCCACAACAAGGAAAACGGCCACAATTGCCTCCGATGCAATCTGCAACACGGACATAATTAACGCATACATATTGCTCACGTCCGCGGTAATACTTCTTTGAATAACAGATGTTTCCGCATCAAGATAATACTCATACTCACGCCTTACAAAGTTTTTCATCAAATTCGACGCAGTCTGAAATTGGTTGCTGTACACAAATCGGTAAAGATTTCTCTGCAAAAAAAACGCGAAGATATTTTTCGCGGCATAAAGCCCTATTAAGAACAAAATCGCAAGCACAGAAAATTGAACCGTATTCTGTAAATGGAGCAAGTCGCATATTTTCTGATACGTTTCTCCCTGCTCTAACACCACAGGATTGATGATTAACTGCACCACCGCCATGACCATCATCACAGCACCCGTCTCGAGTCCTGCCGATATAATCATCATCACAAGCAGACGCGCCATCTGCCCCTTTTGTTTTTTATCCATTAAAATGTTTATCTTTTTTAATATTTTCAACATTCTTAATCCCTACCCATTCGCTAATTTCAGCCCTGCCTTCTTATTGTAAGCATGGTTTTGGGGATCCTCATATGCGTCCCAGAAAGACGCACCAAGGTTTAATTTCTCCTCCACGAAATCCATGCTGTCCATCGCCGTTGTGACAATTGACACGGCGCGCTTGATTTTCAGCCCCTCAAAAAAATTCAAAACCTCCACCGGAAAACGCCCCCGCAGCACCACCGCGTCGGGGCAAAGCGCCGTATAATCTATCATATCCCGCGGGTGCGGTTTTATCAGTACCCGATATCCTTTGCAATATTTCTCAAGCACATCCAGACAGACCTTTTTGCGCGCCTCCTCGTCTACAGGGTGCGGCTCCGTCAAAAAACAGGCAAATTCCTCGCCCTCATAGGAAGGTTTTAATTGCTCCATAAGTGCATCGGCATCCTCGATAAATGCCTGTATCATCAGCTTTTTCTGCTCTGATGTAAGCGCCGCCTCAAGCGGTTTTCTTGGCACCTCCACAAAACGCGGGCAATCCGTAGGAACAACGCTCCTGTCATTGATTTCCATATCAAGGCAGTATTTTCCCCATCCATTCATGATAAAAATCAGATTATGTCGGGAAAACCATGTCTTTAACCGAAAATGCGAACTGTTCGCCACATACGCATCATCAAGATTTTTCAGGCAGTCAAGCCCGTCCTCCACAGCATGATAATATATATGCTTATAATTTAAATAATATCCAATCGGGTCGCTGTCACAAAATACATAGATATCTTCATACGCTTTAAAATCAATTATTTCCATGTATGGAATTTCGCACTTGGCAAGTTTTTTTGTAAAAATCATGCGGTTTACCATATGCTTCACCACATTACTATAATTTGCGCGATACTTCGCAAGCTCCGGAAAAAAGTCCTCCCGTTTTTCGTCAAGTGCAAAAATTGTGTCAAAGATCCCCGTGCGCCTAAGCCGTTCTCCCAAGTTTTCAAAATTCGTTGAAATCGCACTCAGCGCTAGATCCGCTTTTTGATATTCGGAAGGTACCGTTTCCCGCTGCACCTTCATTTCTTTTAAAATCGAAACATACACATGATAAAAAGTATGGCAGACATAGATTCTGCCCTTTGTTTTTTTCATAAATACCACCTGTTATTTTTCTGTATGGGATTTGTTGCGTACATAATCATAACCCTCTCGCGGTCGAATAACTGGAGCTTGGCTAAGCGGTCCTGTCTTCTCCGAAAGAACCTCTCCCCTTAAAAGTCCCTCACTAAAACGGTAAAGCCGCTTCGCCGCCTCAATCGGGTTCCACACTTCGGTAATCGTATGATAGGCATTGATTCCAAGCCGCTTTCGAAGCGCCTCGTCTGTACAAAGCCGTAACACATAATCTCGAAATTCGTTAAAATTTCCTGTCTTATACACAAGTCCGTTTTCTTCATGCTTTAACAGAAACGGTACTGCACCGATACCATGCCCCGCTACCACGGCGCACGCGCTGTTCATCGATTCATTTAAAACCGCTCCCCAGCCCTCTAAATAGTTGCTGGTAAACAGAAAAATGTCCGCCTCTTCCATATATCGCCGCACATTCTGCGGCGGCTGAAAGCCATGAAACGTCACTTCATCTGAAAGCTCGAAGCGCTTCACCATCTGC
>JAIEDW010000234.1 GCA_029067805.1 Lachnospiraceae bacterium | reverse complement strand
TCCCTGATTATTAGTCAAAGCACGCCTTCACCATCTCAATCACAATATCCTGTTCTTCCTTCGTCATTTTATTGTCGGAAGGCAGGCATAAGCCTCTGTGGAAAATATCCATTCCGACATCAAGCGGTCTACCGTCTGCACCAACAGAGCCGCCGCTGATATAAGCGTTCGTCTTAGCCCTTCCGTCGCCCTCTCTTGTCACAAAGCCGTTCATTCTGTAAATCGGCTGCATGTGCATTGGTTTCCAAATGGGGCGTCCCTCCGCATTATATTTTGCAATAACATCGAGAATTTCCGTCGGACAGCTCTTTCCATGCTCCGGCTGATATAAAACCTCGCATTCACTTCGCACCTGTTTACACATCGCGTCCGCATCAATCAGCATACAGGAAAGCCAGAAATTGGGCTCAGAGTTAGACGCATCAAACGGATTCATGGAAACAGGAAGGTTTTTAAAGCCTTCTTTATAGCGCTCATAAATCTCCTTTTTCCCCGCAATATGTTCTTCAAGATATGACATCTGTCCGCGTGCAACACCAGCAATTACATTGCTCATGCGATAGTTGTAGCCAAGCTCCTCATGCTGATACCAAGGCGCATTCTCCCGCGCCTGCGTGGACCACTTCCTGACCTTGTTTGCCGCTTCCAAATCGTCCGTCAAAAACATTCCGCCTGCCGAACCTGTAATAATCTTATTCCCATTAAAGGAGATGCAGTTGTAACGTCCAAATGTACCGGTCTGTATTCCTTTATAGGACGCACCAAAAGATTCTGCCGCATCCTCCACAATCACTGCACCATGTCTGTCACAAATTTCCTTGATTTCATCCATCTTTGCCGGTGTTCCGTACAAATGCGCAATAACAACCGTCTTGACCTCCGGATAAAGCACAAACGCCTTTTCCAACGCAACAGGATCCATGTTCCAAGTATCATACTCCGTATCGATAAAAATGGGGACACCCCCCTCATAAACGACTGGATTGACTGTAGCGTCAAAGGTCATATCGGAGCAAAATACTTGATCGCCCCGCTTCACCCCCGCAAGTTTCATCGCAAGGTGTAACGCTGCCGTTCCCGATGCCAATGCAACGGCATATCCGCAG
>JAIEDW010000233.1:4086-6545 GCA_029067805.1 Lachnospiraceae bacterium | reverse complement strand
CGATTCTTGATGAAAACGGTAATGAACAGTATGAAGATGTTCCTATGTTTGACGATGAGACTCATGAGCCAATCATGATCGAAACGGGAAACATCATCAAAAACGCCAGAATGAAACTCGCGGAAGGATATGACCCATCTTTGCAGGAAAATTACGTCGAGCGTAAAGACCGCAAAGAATGGGATTATGTCGGAATGGTCGGCGTTCTTCCAGTGAGAGATGACGGTACATGTTTACCCGATCATTTCTGTAAGTGTGGACAGGGCGGTATTGCAACACTCGCAACCGAAAGAGGATTTGACACATTTTATGTGATAGAACGGATTTCAGAGAATATTGTCAGCGTGGAATTAAGATAAGGAGGTACATATGAAAGGAATTGACATCGCGAAATGGAATTCAATAGCAAATTACCAGTCTGTAAAAAACGCAGGCGTGGAATTTGCAATCGTAAAGGTAATCAATAGCAGCAACAAACCCGACGGCCGTTTTCACGAGCATATAAGCGGTTGTAACAGCGTAGGCATACCAGTAGATACAGGATATACATATTCTTATGCAAACACAAGGGATAAAGCGAGGAATGCTTCTGCTGCATTTGTAGAAGTGGGAGAACCAAAAGGTATTAAGGAAATGGCGCTTGATTTAGAAGACAAGGCTATGATGGGGCTTGGAAGTGAAATTGTACCGATAATCTATATTTATAAAGAGGCGGCAGAAGCAGCAGGAATGGATTTCTTAATCTATACTGGCGCACAGTTTTACAATCCATATCTAAAACCCTATGCAAAAGAAATTGCCGGTATCCCTATTTGGTGGGCGCGGTACCCATTTATTAAAGATTATTCTATAACGGCAGATGTCCCTGACAGCAAGTATCTGCCTACGGGCATAGAGCTTGCAGGGTGGCAGTACAGCAGCAAAGGTGTAATTCCCGGAATACAGGGATATACAGATCTCAATACATGGTACCGCAACGAGAAATTTGAAAACGTTAAAAAAGAAATCCCCATCGAATACAACCCGTTCACGGAGCCGGAAACAAACGTATCAGCTGGAAAAACCGGCAACGATGTAATGTGGGTACAGTGGTATTTGTGGCGTTTTGGCAAACTGACCGACGGCATGGGACAAGCAGACGCGGAACAGATTAACGGCATCTTTGGCGCCAATACCGCGCAGAAAGTAAAAGAAGTACAAGCCTTGCTTGGACTGGCAGCAGACGGCATTGTCGGCAAGGTAACGCGTTCACTATGGAAAAAGATATGTTAGAGGAGGAATAGACTATGGATAAAATAAAAACAGTATTGATAGTAGTAATTTCGGCAATAATGAATTTGCTTGGAATTTTGGCAATTCCCGTATTTCTTATGGTGGGTTGCAATATGATCGACTACATAACAGGGCTTATGGCATCTAAATACAGAGAAGAACAGATAAGCAGCTACAAAGGAATGCGCGGCATTATCAAAAAGGTGTGTATGTGGCTGCTCGTTATTGTAGGCGCCATGATAGATGTACTGGTCAAGTACGCGGCGTCGACAATGGGGTTAAATATTCAGATACCGTTTATCGTTGCAACCCTTGTGGCGGTATGGATTGTCGTAAATGAAATTATCAGCATTTTGGAAAATATCATTGATATCGGAGTTGAGCTTCCGCCGTTCCTCTTGCCGATTGTCAAACGGATTAAAAAGGAAGTGGAAGAGGTCGGAGATGATAAAGAAAAAGGGCTGTGATCAGCAGTCCTTTTTTATATTTCCTTCGTGGCAACCCAGCTATGTGTTTCTAAATAATTTTATGTAATATATGAAAAGAGAATAAGCGCATGAAACAAATAATTAAAAGGGGAACGATTACTTGACATATGTATCCTAAAAGAAGTATTTTTATTGTATAAAGTGTTATAAGTTATAATACTAAAGATAAGGAGTATTTTGAATAATTATGATGTTTGAAAAGTGGTATACTAAAGGAAAAAAACTTTGTGATAGAATTGATTTCAAATATTTATTTACTAAAATAGGAATATGGATTTTTAGCGCAGTAGTTTCGCTTATTCCGGCAGCATTTAGTGGCGTTGAGGATCTACCCGAACAAGGTAGTATTACTGTGAATTTATCTACAATAGGAGATGGTATATTAGGTAGCACAAACACTATATATTCTCTTGTAACATTAACAGCAATGGCTTTTTCAGACGTTTTATGTGGACTTTGTATAGATAAAAGAAAAAGAAAAGGAGTTATAGTACTTTACAGTTTAGTACAAGTGTTCTTAATTATGGTAGGAATGCAATTATATGCATTGTATCAAAAAGCGGAGGTAAACTGTGAAAATATGAAAAATATCAACAAAGTATTTTTTCTATTTGTATTTATCATATGTTTATTATCATATATTAACATTTCTACTTCTAAAAGAGGAGATTAATTATGATGGATGTTTTAAATAATATA
>JAIEDW010000233.1:0-4076 GCA_029067805.1 Lachnospiraceae bacterium | reverse complement strand
AAATATTAGCTATTTTATTAGCAGTAATATCAATTTTTTTTGAAGTATTTTTTATTTTATTTAATTTAAGGAAAAAGCTTCATGATAAGGAAAAAGAGCCCGATATTAATAATATTCCTATTTGCGAAATTTACCAAAATTCAGTTAATATTATGAATAATAACTCTTTATTTCAAGATGGCAAGCAAGAACAGGATACAGAAGCAATGTTCAGTATGGATGAAGTTGTTAAGTCTATTCTTAAAATAGCTGCGGAATCAGAAGAAATAAAGCATTTGCTCTCGAGTTCTTCCTCCGAGAATACAAATAATATAGACGACGAGAAAAAAATTTTAACCGAAAATCTAATGAAAAAAAATAAAGAGAATATTAATCTAGACTATAGAATGAAGGACTATGAAGAATTATTTAGGCAAAAAAGAGATATGCTTGCATTTATTAAGAAAATTAATGAAAATTCATATGATCAATATGAAAGAGTAGAACAAATCTACGCTGAAATTGTCAAAACTGTGCATATGTTACACGAAACTTTTTCTATAGAACCGGAAAGGAGTGTAACATCAATAGAATTAGCATTTCAAGAAAAATATCCAACAAAACAGGATGAAGATGAAAATTTGTACGATGGAATAGATTAAAACTGCAACTATTTCTTAATATTATTAAACAGGACATATCAGTTGGTTATGTATATTTAAAATTTTTCTATGATAAGGAGCAGTAATAAAGTCAATGTCAATTTTTAATTTAATAAATTTAATTTTTTTAACTTGAAAGATAATTTCCGAAATACCTTAACTTAATAGAAAAATATTTTAGTTTAATGACATTGGCAATATAGTTGCTCCTTTTTAATTGCATTCTCCTTTTCATCTTGCGTCCTGAAGAAAAATAGAGAGAAGACAGAAAAATTTATCTTGCAATTATTTATATATGTAGTAAAATCATTTTAGTGAATTTTATAGCAAAATTATAGCATATATTTCTGAAAACCTTGTAAAATCAAGGGCAAATCATTATTTACTATTTGACTTTTAATCAAGTTGTCCGGGGTTCGAGTCCCCGATGTCTCATTAAATAAAAAGGATGAAGTCGAAAAACTTTATCCTTTTTTATATCGTAAGAAAGGAAGCTGATAACATATGAAGAAACGAATTATAGGATATCGCAAACGTATAGATGCGCTTTTGGCGCAGCCGCCTCAGGGGACAGGCTGGGAGGCGGTTTTGCAGGAGCACTTGACGCAGATTTCCTTTTTCCAGCATGAGCGGCTGATTCATTTGATTGTGACAGTTACCTTTGCGCTACTGACCGTAATTGCGCTGGCGATTTATTGCATTGCCTGTTATATGCCGATGCTGCCGCTGATCATACTGCTTTTGGTGTTGCTTATTCCGTATATTGGGCATTATTATACATTAGAAAATGAAGTGCAGAAAATGTATGTACAATATGATACAATTTTGGATAAAATGCATCATAACACTTGAATTATTTTATGCGTTATGATAATATGTATTGCGGCAACGCACAAATGTCTTTTGTAGAAAAACAAACAGGGAAAGAAAGGCATGGTTAATGAGCATGAAAGGAACGACAGCCTACTATGTGGTAAAAGAAAGAGCACTTCCCGAGGTTCTGCTGAAGGTAGTGGAGGCAAATCGTCTGCTGGATACGAAAAAAGCTTCTTCGGTACAGGAGGCGGTTGACAGAGTCGGAATCAGCAGAAGCTCGTATTACAAATATAAAGAAGATATTTTTCCGTTTCATGATACGGCACAGGGAACGACGTTAAATCTTGCTTGCAAGATGGACGATGAGCCGGGACTGCTGTCGGATTTGCTGGAAGTTGTGGCAGATTTTGGAGCAAATATTTTGACAATTCATCAGGCGATTCCCATCAACGGGATTGCATCTTTGTCGCTGAGCGTGCAGATTCTGGCGGATACGGGCGATGTGTCGCAGATGATACAGGAAATGGAGAAAAAAGGCGGCGTACACAATGTAAAGGTGTTGGCGAAAGAATAGAAGGTAAAATAAACAAACCGGGAGGATTTGAAAAAATGGTAAAGGTAGCAATTTTAGGATATGGAACAGTAGGAAGCGGCGTTTTTGAGGTATTAAGAAGGAACAAGGACGCGATCATCAATAAAACCGGTGAGGAAATCGAAGTAAAATATGTGCTTGATCTGAAAGAATTTACAAACGATCCCGTGACCGAGGTGCTCACAAAGAACTTTGATGATATTGTGAATGATGAGGAGATAAAAATCGTGTGTGAAACGATGGGTGGCGTGAAACCTGCCTATGAGTTTACAAAACGTGCGCTTGAGAGTGGAAAAAGTGTGTGCACATCAAACAAGGAGCTTGTGGAAAAACACGGTCCCGAATTGTTAAAGATTGCAAAGAAAAATAATTGCAGTTATTTATTCGAGGCAAGCGTAGGCGGAGGAATTCCAATCATAAGACCACTGCGAACCTCACTTGCACAGGAGGAAATCCTGTCTATTACAGGTATTTTAAACGGAACTACAAACTATATTCTGACCAAAATGGAAACAGAGGGACTTGCCTTTGCGGAAGTATTAAAGCGTGCGCAGGAAAAGGGCTATGCGGAGCGCAATCCGGATGCAGATGTTTTGGGCTTTGACGCGTGCAGAAAAATTGCGATTTTGACCTCGCTTGCATATGGAAAGAATGTCGACTATGCAGATATTACGACAGAGGGAATCACAAACATCACGGACAAGGATTTTGCTTATGCAAAAAAAATGGGTGCAACCATTAAGCTTTTTGCAAAGAGCGTCAAGAAAGATGATCAGTATTTTGCAATCGTAGCGCCGTTTATCGTTATGCCCGAAAATCCACTGTATGCTGTTAATGGAGTATTCAATGCGATTCTTTTGAATTGCAATATGGGCGGCGAGACGATGTATTACGGAAAGGGTGCGGGAAAACTTGCCACAGCAAGCGCGGTTGTCGCGGATGTGCTTGATTGTGCAAAGCACATTGGAAAGAATTTAAATACGAAGTGGGAGGATGAAAAGCTTGTAATTTCTCCGATTGATTCAGCAGTCAGAAGATTTTTTGTGAGAGTATCCGGCACAGATGCAGCAAAGATAGAAGAAATTTTTGGAGAGGTTACAATGCTTGAGGGTGTTGTAGCGGATGAGTGCGGCTTTATCACAGGCGAGATGAGCGAGGCACAGTACCGTGAGAAGGCAGCAAAAGCGGGAAATGTTCTCGCAATGATCAGAATGGATTAACAATATGGGAAACGAAAGTGTGTTTTTCATATTATAAAGTATATCGAAACAGAGGAGAGAAATGAAAAAATGAAAAAGGTAGTAAAATTCGGGGGAAGCTCCCTTGCAAGTGCGGAGCAGTTTCAAAAGGTTGGTGCAATCATCCATGCGGATGAAGACCGAAAATTTGTGGTGCCTTCAGCTCCGGGAAAACGTTTTGACGAGGACACCAAGGTGACGGATATGCTCTATGCATGCTATGCTCTTGCGGAGAAGGATCATGACTTTACAAAAGAAATCAATCGGATCGAGGAGCGGTATCAGCAAATTATCGATGGTCTGGAATTGGACCTTGATCTCTCATTGGAATTTGACCGCATAATTGATAATTTTAAGAAAAAAGCAGGTCCCGATTACGCGGCAAGCCGCGGGGAATACTTAAACGGAATCATTATGGCAAATTATCTGGGGTATGAGTTTATTGACCCCGCAGAGGCCATTCGTTTTAATGAGGCGCAAATATTTGATGCGGAACTCACCAATAAGCTGTTGTCAAAACGACTTGAGGGCGTTGAAAAGGCAGTTATTCCCGGTTTTTACGGTGCAATGGGCGACGGCAGGGTAAAGACTTTTTCAAGGGGTGGTTCGGATATTACAGGTTCCATCGTCGCAAAAGCGATCCAGGCCGATGTCTACGAGAACTGGACCGATGTTTCGGGATTTCTGATTGCAGACCCCCGTATTATTAAGAATCCGAAAGGAATCGATATCATTACCTACGGAGAACTCAGAGAGCTTTCGTATATGGGTGCGGGCGTGCTTCATGAG
>JAIEDW010000232.1 GCA_029067805.1 Lachnospiraceae bacterium | reverse complement strand
CTTGATATCGGAACAAAGACACAGGAGCTTTTTGCAGATGCAGTGAAGTCTGCAAAGACCGTTGTATGGAACGGACCGATGGGCGTGTTCGAGAATCCGATTCTTGCAAAAGGTACAATTGCTGTAGCAAAAGCATTGGCAGAAACAGAGGCTACGACAATCATCGGCGGCGGCGATTCGGCAGCAGCAGTAAACCAGCTTGGATTTGCGGATAAGATGAGCCACATCTCAACAGGTGGCGGTGCATCGCTTGAGTTCTTGGAAGGTAAAGAACTTCCCGGTGTTGTTGCGGCAGATGATAAATAGGTAATAGGTGACCGAATATGAGCAAAGGAAAAACAATCGGCGGAATTATCTTGATTGTATTTGGTGCAATCATGCTGACATTAGGGTTTCTGTTTGCTGCTCTCTTCTTCGCAGTGGGGAACATGACGAATGATCAGGAAGTGATGGACGAGGCAATACAAGAAAAGATAGATGTTTTTAGATTGAGTGCATTGGAAACCATAGGTGAGGTCACAGAGATCGATCGGGATGCAGGTACGACAAAAATCGGATACGAATCGGAAACGGACAATGCCTATTATGAATTGGAAGTATACACTGTTTTTGATGATTATGCAGAGGGAGACGCAATCGTGGTGTACTATAATATTGACGATCCTTCGAATGCGATCGTTCCGGATATTTATGACGTGGCAGTAGATATGGTGGGCGGAATCTTCGCTATAATCGGGGCAGTGGCAGCCGGTGTCGGAGTGGTAGGACTGATTCTTTTGATCATCGGAATTGTATTGCTGGTCAAGGGCAAGAAGAAAAAACAAGAAAACGGATTTAATGGAGCCGCCGGCAATTATCAGAACGGTCAATTTTAAGAAAAAGAAAGGAAGAAAATAAAATGGCAAGAAGAAAGATTGTAGCCGGCAACTGGAAAATGAACATGACGCCGAGTGAGGCAGTGAAACTGGTTGCTGAGTTAAAGGATTTGGTAAAATCGGATGAGGTAGACGTAGTATATTGTGTTCCGGCGATTGATATTGTACCTGTAGTGGAAGCAGTAAAGGGTACAAATGTAGAGGTCGGCGCCGAGAATATGTACATTGAGGAGAAAGGCGCTTATACAGGCGAAATTGCTCCCAACATGTTGGTTGACGCAGGTGCAAAGTATGTCATTATTGGACATTCGGAGCGTCGTGAATATTTCAAAGAAGATGACGCTTTCTTAAATAAGAAAGTTGCAAAGGCATTTGAGCATGGTCTTACTCCTATTCTTTGCTGCGGTGAGTCACTTGAGCAGAGAGAGATGGGCGTTACGATGGACTGGATTCGGTTACAGATTAAATCCGATCTTGTGGGAATCACGGCAGATCAGGTGAAAAAGCTTGTTATCGCATATGAGCCTATCTGGGCAATCGGTACAGGTAAGACAGCGACAACAGAACAGGCACAGGAAGTATGTAAGGGAATCCGTGACTGTATCGCGGAGATGTACGATGCGGCAACTGCCGAGGCAGTTCGTATTCAGTACGGCGGATCCGTAAATGCGGGGAATGCGGCAGAGTTGTTTGCACAGCCCGACATTGACGGCGGCCTTGTGGGCGGAGCGTCTTTGAAGGCTGATTTCGGGAAGATCGTCAATTATAAATAATAGTCAATGCACATAGATAAATAAGGTGTAAACGAGTAAAAACTCACTTTTATTATGGAAATGCATAATTGAAGTGAGTTTTGTTATGTTTTATAATATTTTATGTATTGCTTGAATATTATTTGGAAATTGCTTATAAAATATAAAAAAACATCGGAAATTATAGATGAAAAAGGAACGCCATATGATAAATGATAATGCACCGTATAGGCTGATAAGATAACAGAGGAGGAAATTTAATGTATACGATTGATTTAGTAAAAAAGTACTTTGATAAGTGCAAAAAGTACGGGGGGGGGGTATTACATTTTGCACAACGTTTCCCATAGGCCTGGGGATTATACACAGCTGCA
>JAIEDW010000231.1 GCA_029067805.1 Lachnospiraceae bacterium | reverse complement strand
TCCCGTATTCTGTCCTACGGCGGACGGCAGGGGTATTTTTCCCCTTTTATGGGCGGATGTGGCAGAGAAGAAAAAAACAGGTAAAAAAGACCTTTTTTGACAGGTCGGAAAGGAGGCGGCAGAAATGGCAGTTTTCCGCATTGAGAAAACACGCGACTATACGGTCATGGCAAACTTCCATCTGAGGGATACGGAGCTGTCCCTGAAAGCAAAGGGGCTTCTCTCGCTCATGCTCTCCCTCCCGGAAGATTGGGACTATACAACAAAGGGACTTGCCCGGATATGCAGGGACGGCGTTGACAGCATTTGTTCCACTGTCAGGGAGCTGGAGGAACACGGCTACATCATCCGTGAGCGTGTCCGCAACGAAAAAGGGCAGCTCACTACGGTGGAGTACACCATACTGGAGCAGCCGGTGAAAGGGGAGCCTGGAACGGCCGGACCAGGACAGGAAAAACCTAAACGGGAAAATCCAGTCTTGGGAAAACCTGGACAGGAAAACCCCGCACAATTAAATACTAATAAATCAAATACGGATTTATCAAGTACAGAGGGATCAAATCCTATCCCATCAAATCCTTTAGGGCCGCAGGCGGCGGATGGGGATGGAACGGATGGGATGATGGCCGACAGAGAAGCTTATAAACAGCTTGTCATGGAGAACATTGAGTATGCCTATCTCATCCAGGACATGAGCCTTGACAAGGAGCGCATTGACGAACTTGTGGAGCTAATCGTGGATACCGTCTGCTCCGGCCGGAGAATGATACGCATTGCCGGGGATGACTACCCCGCCCAGGTGGTAAAGTCCAGGTTCTTAAAGCTGGACAGCTCGCATATCCGGTATGTGCTTTCCAGCATGTCGGACAATACCACATACATCCGCAACATCAAGAAATATCTTCTTGCCGCCCTGTATAATGCGCCGGCAACCATAGGCAATTATTACTCTGCGCTTGTGAACCATGACATGTACGGTACCAGAGAAAGGAGGTAGCCATGCAGGAGGAAGTCACGCAAAAGACGGTGGCGCTGTCCATCCAGACGGCAAAGCTCACCGCCGACGTTCTGCAGAAAGCAGTCCGCAAGTTGTTAGCCGCAAAGAAAAACAAGTCCCATGAGCTCCACCGCGGCAAGCAGACCATGAAGCAGCTCATGAGGCATAACACGGGTGTCTCAAACATTGAGGTCACTAAAGACAACATAAAAGCCTTTGAGAGCACCGCAAAAAAGTACGGGATAGATTTCGCCGTGAAAAAGGACATATCCGTTTCACCGCCCCGCTACCTGGTCTTCTTCAAGAGCAGGGACGCGGATGTGCTGACGGCGGCTTTCAAGGAGTTTTCCGCAAGGAACCTGGCCAAAGAGAAAAAACCGTCCATCCGGAAGCTCCTAAAGACCATGAAAGAAAAGGTGCAGCAGAAAACAAGGCAGCGCGAAAAGGTAAAGACCAGGGAAAGGGGTGTTGAGCTTTGAACGGCAGGATCAAAAAACTTATCATCTTAAACCTCCCCTATCTCGTTTTCGTGTGGGCCTTTGACAAAGCCGGACAGGCCTTCCGGCTGGCTGGCGGGGCTGACCTGTCCGCAAAGATACTGGACCTGGGGACGGGATTTGCAAAAGCCTTTGAGAGCATGGCGCCCAGCTTCCACGGGACGGACCTGCTCGTGGGGATAGCCGGCGCTGCGGCGGTCCGCCTTATGGTGTATTTCAGGGGAAAGAACGCCAAAAAATACCGCCAGGGCGTGGAGTACGGCTCCGCCCGGTGGGGAACAGCGGCAGACATTGCGCCGTACATGGACCAGGAGTTTGACAACAACGTGCTCCTCACCATGACGGAACGCCTCACCATGTCCAGCAGGCCAAAGGAGCCAAAGTATGCCAGGAATAAGAACATCCTTGTGATCGGCGGCTCCGGCTCCGGCAAGACAAGGTTCTTCGTCAAGCCGAACCTCATGCAGCTCCATTCTTCCTATGTGGTGACTGATCCGAAAGGCACCCTGGTCTGTGAGGTGGGGAAACTCATGGTGCGCGCCGGGTACCGGCTGAAAGTCCTCAACACCATCAATTTCAAAAAGAGCATGCACTATAACCCATTCGCTTACATCCGCTGTGAAAAGGACATCCTGAAGCTGGTGAACACCATCATTGCCAACACAAAGGGCGACGGTGAAAAAGCCGGGGAGGATTTCTGGGTGAAAGCGGAACGGCTCTTATACTGCGCCCTGATCGGCTACATATGGTATGAGGCCCCGGAGGAAGAAAAGAATTTCATCACCCTGCTGGAGCTCATCAACGCCTCGGAGGCAAAGGAGGATGACGAGGACTACCAGAGCCCCGTTGACCTGATCTTCTCCCAGCTTGAAGAACGGGAGCCGGAGCACTTTGCGGTGAAGCAGTACAAAAAATACAAGCTGGCGGCGGGCAAGACCGCCAAATCCATACTCATTAGCTGCGGCGCCAGACTGGCGCCCTTTGACATAAAAGAACTTCGTGACCTCATGGAGTATGACGAACTGGAGCTTGACACGCTCGGCGACAGGAAATCCATCCTGTTCCTCATAATGAGCGACACGGACACTACTTTCAACTTCGTGATCGCCATGCTGCAGAGCCAGTTATTCAATCTGCTGTGCGACAAGGCGGATGACGTGTACGGCGGGCGGCTGCCCGTCCATGTCCGCTGTATCCTGGACGAGTTTGCGAACATCGGCCAGATACCGAACTTCGACAAGCTCATTGCTACCATAAGGAGCCGTGAAATATCGGCCTCCATCATTCTGCAGAGCCAGAGCCAGTTAAAGACCATCTACAAGGACGCCGCGGATACCATTGTGGGCAACTGCGACACGACCTTGTTTTTGGGAGGCAAGGAGAAATCCACCCTCAAGGAAATGTCGGAGCTTCTGGGGAAAGAGACCATTGACAGTTTCAACACCTCGGAGACAAGGGGGACGCAGATTTCCCACGGCCTCAATTACCAGAAATTGGGAAAGGAGTTGATGACACAGGATGAGATTGCCGTCATGGACGGAGGCAAATGTATCCTGCAGGTGCGTGGCGTGAGGCCGTTCTTTTCAGACAAGTACGACATCACGAAGCACCCACGCTATAAATACCTTGCCGACGCCGACAAAAAGAATACTTTTGACGTGGAACGGTACATGAAAAGGAAATCCCCCATCATCGGCGCGGATGAGCCCTTTGACCTGTACGAACTTGAAATAGACGCATAAAAACAAAAATCAATTTATGAAAGCGAGGAAATCATTATGGCATTTTTTAACGCAGCTGTGGGAGTATTACAGACACTTGTTATCGCACTTGGCGCAGGCCTGGGTATCTGGGGCGTCATCAACTTAATGGAGGGCTACGGCAACGACAACCCCGGCGCAAAGAGCCAGGGCATGAAGCAGCTCATGGCAGGCGGCGGCGTGGCGCTGATCGGCATTACGCTCGTACCCCTGCTCTCCGGGCTGTTCGGTTGATCGGTAAGCGCCTATGCAGAGCGTACTCGACAAGATCGCGGAATGGTTCAAAGAACTTCTCATAAGCGGGATAACCGAGAACCTGTCGGGGATGTTTGATACGGTGAATACCAAAGTCGGGGAAATCGCGGGCCAGGTGGGGCAAACGCCGTCAGGATGGAATGGCGGCGTTTTCTCCATGATCCGTTCCCTGTCAGAGACCGTCATCCTCCCGATAGCCGGCATCATCCTTACTTTTGTGATGTGCTATGAGCTGATCCAGATCGTGATAGAAAAGAACAACCTCCACGACATAGACACATGGATTTTCTTCAAGTGGATTTTCAAGACATTCATTGCCGTGCTCCTGGTATCCAACACCTGGAACATCGTCATGGGGATTTTTGACATGACGCAGCATGTGGTGAACCAGAGTGCCGGCGTCATAACCACAAATGCAGGTATAGATGTGTCAACGGTCATAAACGACATGGAGACCAGGCTGGAGGCTATGGAAGTGGGACCGCTTTTAGGCCTCTGGTTCCAGAGCCTTGTGGTGGGGCTTACCATGAACATCATTTCCATCTGTATCTTCCTTGTCATCTATGGACGGATGATAGAGATATACCTTGTGACCTCTGTCGGTCCTATTCCGTTCTCCACTATGGCAAACAGGGAATGGGGCTCCGTGGGGCAGAACTACCTTAAATCATTGCTTGCACTCGGCTTCCAGGCGTTCCTCATCATGGTCTGTGTCGGCATCTACGCGGTGCTGGTACAGAACATTGCCGTGTCGCCCGATCCTTCGGGGGCCATCTGGAGCTGCATGGGGTATACGGTGCTCTTATGCTATTCACTGTTTAAGACAGGCAGCCTTTCAAAGAGCCTGTTTGGGGCGCATTGAAAATGTTTTCATTCCACTTTTATATGTTATAATACAGAAAAGGAGTGGTTTAATGGAGCAGCGTAAACGTCATGGTGGTAACAGCGGATTAGGTTACTACACATCTTGGGAAAAGGGAAAAGGAAATGGCTGCATATATTGCGGCAACCCGGCAACAACCCGTGAACATGTACCGTCAAAAGCCTTTTTGATAGAACCTTTTCCAGAAAACTTATCAACGATACCAGCGTGTTTTGAATGTAATAATGGTTTTTCGGCGGATGAAAACTATGTATCGTGCTTTTTGGATGTATTAAAAAGTTTCATATATGCAGATTATTCATGCAATGAAAGTACAAAGCAACGACTGTTAAAGGATGAAAAGTTGAAACAGCTTATTGATGAACAGATAAAGCTCGTTGGGAAAGAAGTTCATTTTTCCTACGATGAAAAGAGGCTGTTGAGAATACTTGAAAAATTGGCAGTCGGACATGCCGGATTTGAATTTGATAAGGTTGATTTTGACAGGTGTGTGAGCATAAGTTACGATTTCATTTTTAACTTATCTGACGAACAAATAAGCAATTTTAATATTATTCCAATTCATGACACGATAGTTGATATTAGTTCGCGGGTAGGTAACACACCGTGTATAATCCAAAACATTGAAACCGGTGAGGCATATTTTTTTAATGCCTGGAATGAAGTGCAGGAAAATCAGTATAGGTATCAAGTGTATCAAAACAATCAGGGAGGTGTAAGTGTAAAAATAGTTATATATGAATTGTTATACTGCTGTGCAGATTTTATGTGAAAAATGGTGAGTTAAAGCAATCATATTTTTATGGTTGCTTTTTTTATGCACTCAACAGAAAGGAGATTTTTATTTATGGCCTATGTGACAGTGCCAAAGGACCTTACCAAAATAAAGAGCAAGGTCTTATTCAACTTAACAAAGAGGCAGCTCATCTGCTTCACCCCGGCGGTGCTTATCGGAGTGCCGCTTTTCTTTTTCCTGAAAGGGAGCCTGGGGAACAGCACGGCGACGTTGTGCATGATCCTTGCCATGCTCCCGTTCTTCCTGTTCGCCATGTATGAGCGCAACGGGGAGCCCCTGGAGGTATTTATCGGGCATTTTATCCAGACGAAGTTCATCCGTCCGAAAGAACGCCCTTACATGACAAATAATCTGTACTCTGTCCTGGAGAGGCAGAGGCGGATGGAAAAGGAGGTAAAAGAGATTGTCAAAGGAAACGGAAAACAGACAGACAAAAAAACGCAGGCTCACCAGGGCCGAAAAGCGTGAGATCGAGGCCGTGGTAGCGCGTGCAAAGGGCGACGGCAAGCCCCACTCCGCGCAGGACACCCTCCCCTTTGAGGTAATGCACCAGGACGGCCTCTGCCGCACCGGCGCAAAATCCTACTCAAAGACCATTGAGTTTGAGGACATCAACTACCAGCTCGCGGGAGCGGATGACAAGACGGCCACTTTTGAAAATCTCTGTGATTTTTACAATTACTACGATTCGGCCATCGGCATCCAGTTATCCCTGATCAGCAGGTATGCCAACAAGGAGGATTTTGAAAAGACCATCAACATACCGCCCCAGGGGGATGACTTTGACAGTATCCGGGCGGAGTACACGGATATGCTACAGACGCAGCTCACCCACGGGAACAACGGGCTTATAAAGACAAAGTTCCTCACCCTCACCATAGAGGCGGAGGACCTGCAGGCGGCAAGGAGCCGCATGGGGCGCATAGAGGCGGATACCCTTAACCATTTCAAAATCATGGGGGCTGCGGCAAGGGTGCTGAACGGAAAACAGAGGCTTGCCCTCCTGCACGGCATCATGCACCCGGACGGGGAACGTTTCTCTTTTGAATGGAGCTGGCTTCCCGCAAGCGGGCTTTCCGTCAAGGATTTCATTTCCCCGGCTTCGTTCCATTTCGGGCAGGCCAGGCAGTTCCACATGGGCCGGCGCACGGGCGCGGTGTCGTTCTTACAGATACTTGCGCCGGAATTGAATGAAAGGATGCTGGCGCAGAATATGGAAGCTGTCTCTTATACACATCTCCGAGACA
>JAIEDW010000230.1:8310-14395 GCA_029067805.1 Lachnospiraceae bacterium | reverse complement strand
TTACTGAATTAATATTCGCCTCAAGCGAAAACGGAAAATAATATCCCATAATATACTGCTGGCTGAAAAACTCCGACCAAGCCAGGTATTTCGGTGTGACATAAAAACCGGAAAGCTGTGCATACTCGCCGCCCAGTTTTTTCATCGCATCAACCGCCGCATCGAAAAGATCCCCGTCATAACATGCCCTGCCGCTGTCATCGCGCGCAATCTCCTGTGCAAGCGTATTGCAGCGCTCCACAATAAAATCGCGAAGCAGCGCGAGCTCCTCCCGAGAATATCCGTCTGTACGCGTCTTTGCCACAGCGTCATCCGATAAATCCGCAAGCAGCGCATTTTCATATCGCTTTGTCCCGTCGTCATACGTCATATACTTTGCGGAAAAATCCGACGCGTGATATAAAATCGAACAATTCAGCGTCATAATACAGCACACGGCAAGCGCAATCCACGCATACGCAATTCCAAAACGTTTTAGGGCGTTCTGATATTTCTTTTTGCAAAGCAGATTTACAACAAAAAATACCACTCCGAACAGCGTGACAAGCACAGCAAGCACGAGCAGGATTTCCCCCACTGAAAACGGTACAAGACTTGTAAGACGCGCATATGTATTCAACCAGAGCGGAAATATGTAAGTCACATACCAGTCGCTAAACGCCGTACTTTTCCATGACACGGCATTTAATAACAAAGCTCCTCCCGCTACCGCCGCAAAGAGCGTCTTCTTTCCCTTCCATCGCCTCATCTTCACACAATCCCTTCGTATCTCACAACACTATTCTTTCGCAACAATGTTCATTTGTTTTATTATATAATATTTTTCTTTTCAAAATATAGATAAATTGTGAACATTCGCCAATGGCAATATTTTACAGAAGGAATTCCCGAAATCTCCCCGCATCTTGCACAGTCATATTTGCTTCCAAATAAACGCCATGCTCTTGATACGCCGTCTCATAAACGACCGCATTGTCATTCAGATAAGAAACGATATCGCCGCGCTTGTACGGTATCAGCAACTTACAGTCCCGATAGCCGCCCGAAAGCTTTCCAGAAATCAATGTCAGCAGTGCATCGATGCCATTCTGCGACTTTGCGGACATATAGATTTTATCCTCCCCTTGGACGGTTGCAAACTCCCCCATCCCGCAAAGATCTGCCTTGTTGAACACATAGATCATCGGAACATCTCCCGCGCCGAGATCCCGAAGCGTGTCTGCTGTCACACTCATATGCTCTCTGTGATTTTCATCGGAATAGTCGATGATTTGAAGCAAGAGATCCGCCTCTTTTACCTCCTCAAGCGTCGAACGGAATGCCTTTACAAGACCGTGCGGAAGGTTGGAGATAAATCCGACTGTGTCGGAGAGCAAAAACGCATTCCGCTCCGGCGGCGCGATACGCCGCACCGTGGTGTCTAAGGTGGCAAACAGCATGTCTTTTTCCAATACATGTTTTTCCTCTTTTATCCCGTATGCAGATAACAGCATATTCATGACCGTTGATTTTCCGGCATTTGTATAACCGACAAGCGTCACTCTCGGAAGTCCCGACTCCGCCCGCCTTTTGCGCTGTGTTCTGCGCTCACCGGATATTTCCTCAAGTTCGTGTTTCATGCTTGTGAGCCGCTGTTCCAGCCGCCTTCTGTCAAGTTCCAGTTTCTTTTCTCCGACGCCTCTGCTGCTCATGGAACCCGAGGTTCCGCCTTGTCTGGAAAACGCGGCGTGAAGCCCCACAAGCCTTGGCAGCATATACTGAAGGCGCGCCACTTCTACTTGTAGCTTTGCCTCTCTTGTCTGCGCTCTTGTCGAAAAGATCTCCAAAATCAACGTTGTTCTGTCAATGACGGGACAATCGAGCTCCTTTTGCAAATTTCTAAGCTGTATCGGCGAAAGTCCGTTGTCAAACACCACGATATCCGCCTCCAATGCAACCGCAGCGGCACGCACCTCATCAACCTTTCCCGCACCGATATAAGTCGCGGTATTTGCATGCTCCATATTCTGCTCAACACTTCCCACAGGCTGCATGTCACACGCCTTCACAAGACTGCTCATCTCATCCATCGCAAGCGCAAACGCCGCACTGCTTTTTCTGTCTGTATTGATATGCACTCCCACAATAAGCGCTCTCTCCATCTCAAATCCTCCTCGTCCATATATCCGATACTATAATTACAGTTTACCACATTTTCATCGTTTATCGAAAGAAAAACAAAGAAAGTATCGATCCAACAGTGATACTGGGGAGGATACTGTCGGAAAGATACTTTCTTCTAAGGATTACTATATTGAAAAAGAGTTTCATGATCTGTTCGTGATGGAGTTGTCACGAACATATAAACAATATATCAAATTGTCTGACAATTGTCAATATATTTGCTTAATTATTTTAAATTTTAAAACTATTTTTTTATTCTTTTTCTTATTGACATTCCTTTTAAGAATGTGTATACTAATACATGTCGTTAATGCGACGCTTAGCGAATCGGGGTGTGGCTCAGTTTGGCTAGAGCGCCACCTTAGGGAGGTGGAGGCCGCAAGTTCGAATCTTGTCACTCCGATTATAAAAAAAGATTGTTTTGAAAGCTGTTTCAAAACAATCTTTTTTATTTCCTAAAATTATAACTCTACTGTATCTTTACAGTCTTTGTCATCGTTCCGGTAAAGTCGCCTTTTCCTGTGATTGTTACCGGCACTTTATTCTTGTTTACTGTGCCATATTCAGGTTTTTCATAATCCGTTCCTTCCTTCAGCGTTCTTTTACTGTATGTAAGAACAAGATTACCCTGTGTTCCTTTAAGCGAGGCTTTTTTGATCTGCTGTGGGTTGATCTTAAATGTTGTGGTTGCGCTCAGTCCAGCATAGTTGCCTTTTCCTGTTACGGTTACAGTTGCATTTCCAGCGTGGAGATTGCTTTTGTATGCAACTGTATAGTCCTTCTTGGAAAGATTTTTCGTCTTGCCATTTTTTTGGATGGTCACTTTTACTGCAGGCTTCTGTAACTTGCCATTGTAGGTCATGTCCTTGATTGCCTTGATTGCAAAATTGTTCGGGCTTGCTACGGTTTCTGCTTTGATGGTAAACGGTATGACTGCCTTTCCTTTGTATGTGCCCTTTCCTGTCACAACAACATAAGCCGTTCCCGCATCCTTGTTGTTCTGGTACTGCACTTTGTAATCTTTATTTGTAAGTGTCATGTCGCCTATTTTTACCGTTACGGCGGGTTTTACTGCTTTTCCTGTGTAAGCGTATGCCTCCTGAGCGGCTTTTGCCGGGCTTTCAGGGACAAGCGTTACATTGTCGGGGATGATCAGCTTTGACAGGTCAGTGCCGCTCTCGTATACGGTAATCTTTGTCGTTACCTCTCCGCCGTAATTGCTCTTGCCTTTTACAGTCACCTGTACGACATCTTTCTTATTCTTTACGGGCTGTACATCGGAAATTTCATAGTCCACATTCTCCACAAGACGCTTTGTTCCGTCGTAGACGTAGACTGCGCCTGACGCTGCCTGCATTGTGGCAGTTCCCACAATGCCGCTTGTAAGGACTTTGAGTTTCTTTACAGGTTTGGGATTGATTGTGAAAGTTTTCTCAATCTCTCCCTTATAAATGCCGTTTCCTTTGACAATCACTTTGCCTTCACCTGCGTTGACATTATCTTTGTAGAGCACACGGTAGTCCGTGCCTTCTGTCAGCGTAATCTTCTTTTTGCCACCGTTCACGGTTTCTGTCACTGTCACTTTGACAGCAGGTTCATATGCATTTTGGTCATATACTTTTGCCTTGATAGTCGCTATCGTTCCGTTGACAGATGCAGATGCCAAGTCTGTCCGCTCGCTGTCCTCATATGGTGAATCGTCCTCATCATCACCGCCGGTTGTGCCGTTTTTCGCCCATCCCGCGTAGAGTGTGGTGTCGGACTGCACCGTATCCTTGTCAAAATCCCATAAAACAGTGCAGCTCTGGTCTTTGTACCAGCCTGTAAATGTGTAACCATCTGCCTGTGGATCTTGTGGCTTTTCGAGCGTACTGCCTTCTTTCACGCCTGTGTTTGTAATGTTACTTCCGTATCCCGAAAGTCTGAAAGTGACTGTGTAGTATTTTGTGCTTTCGCCTTTTTCACTGACGGTCAAAATACCGTTTTTGTATGTAATCTCATAGTTCATGCCCGCATCCGCGCCGGAAACAGTGATATCATAAGTCCCCTCCTCTGCGGTGTCGGCAATATTGCAGGCAAACGTCGGCTCCGTAATCAAATTGTCGCCCTCAAGGAGTCCTGCTGTGTCATACTGGTAATCAGTTGCATTTGGAAGCGATGCGCCGATTTTCAGTCCCATGTCACGCGCAGTGATTGTGAGCGGCGCTTTTGCGATTGAGAAAGAATACACTGTGCTGCCCGTATAATTTTTATCATTCTGTGCAACGGAAATTGTAAGTTTATAACTGCCCGCATTTGTGGGAGCTGTTGTCGTTGCGGCATATGCGCTGCCGTCCGCCTGTGTGCCGCTGTATGTGTATACAAGGCTTACCGCATCTGTCACATCTGTTCCATCCGTTGTCGTGACCTTTGCGGTCCCAGTCGAGGAAACCGGATGCTTTTGGTATATGCTGTCCTTCATCTCTATTCCCGATATACTCACCTTTTCCGTGGTTTCTTTTTTTACAAACTTAATCTTTACGTTTAATGTCGAATCCTCATAATTGGCAAAGGAAACCGTTACCGGAATGGTCACGAAATCTCCCTCGCTTCCGGCATTTGTGCTGTAGGTAAGCATTCCTCCTTTACTCACGGAATGCTCGCCGGAAAGCACACTGCCGCTTATCGTGTCATCCTCAATAGGAGTTCCAAGTATGAATCCTGTCTTGTCGCCATATTTTGCAAAACTATCGGAAAGGCTTAATTTACGGCTCTGTTTTTCCGTTTCATAGTCGTAGATCTCTTGGGTCATTTCCGCTTCCTTCGGAGCGTCTGCCTTCCGGATCGCGAAGGTTTTTATGACAGTTCCTCCGTATTCGCCGCAACCCTTGATGATCACCGCCGGAGCATTCGGGTCCTCATCTGCATCGGCGCTCTGATAGGCGTTCTTGTTATTGCGGTAACTTACGGTATAGTCTGTTTCTTCTGTCAATACCTTTTCTGTGCCATTTGCAGTGTAAGTAACTACAGGCACCGGTTTATGAACCGTTCTGTTGTAAACATATGTTTCCTCCGGCAGTGTAACTGTCAGTGCGTTCTCTATAGAATACGTGACTGTCAGCGTCACGGCTGCCGTCAGCGCTTCGCCGGTTCCCGCGGAAGTGTATGATACGGTCAGCGTTTTATTTCCTGTCGTGGACATATCAATGCTTTCAGCATCTGTCGTATAGTCCGTGACTTTTCTGATTGTTCCGTCCATGCCGTAATACTGAACTGTTAGATCGTCCGTTTCTATGCTTTCACCGCAGTAGTATGCGGTTTTTGTCTTTTTAACAGTAATACTTTCCTTACGTGCCGGAGGATCTGCAGGGGAACTGCCTCTTACCAACAATATTGAGCTTTCGCTGTCTTGGGGGAAAGAACTTACATATACCACTTCTGGTTCCTCATCCCCCTCTTTTATTGTATAATAATACCATGGATTATTATTATAATTATATGGCAAGCGAACCTCTTTGTTCAAATTGCGTGGAGAATAAATTGCTGTAAGACTGTTGGTATTGTTTATAAATATATCGGCTCCTGTTGCCCCTGTTGTACTGTTCATGTCAAAACTGCTTAAATCCAAACTTGTCAAACTACTACAATCGCCAAACATATCATTCATAGTTGTTACACTGCTTGTATCAAAATGACTTACATCCAAACTTGTAAGACTGCTGCAGCCAAAAAACATCTCATACATAGTTGTCACACTGCCTGTATCGAAATGACTTACATCTAAATCTATTAAACTACTACAGTCAAAAAACATATACCACATAGATGTTACACTGCCTGTATCGAAATGACTTACGTCCAAACTCGTCAGATTGCTACAATTAGAAAACATACCATACATATCTGTTACACTGCCTGTATCGAAATGACTTACATCCAAACT
>JAIEDW010000230.1:0-8210 GCA_029067805.1 Lachnospiraceae bacterium | reverse complement strand
TCGAAATGACTTACATCCAAACTTGTAAGACTACCACACCTATCAAACATACCATACATAGTTGTCACACTGCCTGTATCGAAATGGCTTACATCCAGACTTGTAAGACTACTACACCTCTCAAACATAGCGGCCATATCCGTTACACTGCTTGTATCAAAATGACTTACATCCAGACTTGTAAGACTACTACAGCCCATAAACATACCATTCATAGTTGTTACGCTGCTTGTGTCAAAATGACTTACGTCCAGATTGGTTAAACTACTACAGTTATCAAACATACCGCTCATAGATGTTACGTTGCTTGTATCAAAATGACTTACGTCCAGATTGGTTAAACTACTACAGTTATCAAACATACCGTTCATATTTGTTGCACTGCTTGTGTCAAAATTGCTTAGGTCTAGTTTTGTCAGACTGCTGCATTTATCGAACATCATCCACATAGCTGTTACACTGCTTGTGTCAAAATTGTTCAAGTCCAGTTCTGTTAGACTACTGCAATTATCGAACATATAATTCATATATATTACACTGCTTGTATCAAAACCACTTAAATCTATACTTTCCAGATTGCTACAGCCTGAAAACATATATGAGGCAGTTTTCATACCTGTCACATTAATCTCTGCGGTTTTTATATAGGAACGTTTGTCATACCACGGCACTCTGTCTGCTATATAAAATTGTTGTGATGTAAATTCTCCCGTTCCTTCCACGGTTAGCTTTCCATCCGCATCAATTACCCATGTGATATTATTTCCACCTTCTTTATACTCACCATTTGCAATATCCGCATCGGAAAACGCTAATTTCAACTCATTTTCAGATACTTCCGTTTCCTCCGCATCATCAGAATCTTCAGTTGAAACAACTTCAGTTTCTGTTTTTTCTGTCAAATCTTCCTCGGCTGATACGTCTTCATCATCTGTCTGCTCTTTTGTTGTATCATTCTCATTGGAATTCCCCTCTGTCAAAGTGATTTCTTCAACATCTTCGTCAGAATCCTTTTCCTCTGATATCTGCTCCGTTGTTTCCTCCTTGACAGAATCCTCTTCTGTTATTTCCTCCTCTGCCAAAGTATCCTCTGTTTCAGCCACATCAAACTCCTGCTGTGTTTCCTCTGTCTGTACACTTTCCTCTTCCGCAAATACTGTCATACCTGTACTGGTAAACAACATCGCTGCACTCAGTGCCATACAGAGTACTTTCTTTGCATGTTTCCTCATTTTTTTCATTTTCTGCTCTCCTTTTCCTTTGCTTCATTTTTAAGCGTTTACAAAACGCCAAAATCCGCATAAATACGGCATTTTTTTATTATAAATATAATTTCCAAACATATTTTCATCATTGCAAAAATTTATTATAAGCTTTATCAAACCCTATATCGTACATCTATCGTTTTTACAAATTTACAAAACATGCTTGTTAAGCAGTATTTTATCACATAATAAAAATGTATTCAATCAAAACATGCTTATTAAGCAGTATTTTGTTTCAAAATAATCTTATAATCAACAAAAACATGCTTATTAAGCAGTATCTATATGGAGAATAAAATATTCATGAAAGCATTTTGGTATAATGATTCTCGCAAAAATGTATGCGGCATCCGAATCCGAGAATTACGCAAAAAGAAAAAGATTACACAGAAGAAATTGTCTATTATGGCTCAATTAGAGGGATATGACTTTATAACTGAAACTGCTATTATTAAATTGGAACGTGGAACGCGTTTTGTTCCTGATTATGAAGTTAGTATTTTTGCAGAACTGCTGGAAACTACTCCTGAATACCTTTTACAATTCCCTGAAAACCAAACATAGAAAACAAAATCAAATAATAAAAAAGTGAAGCAATTCTAACTTTTTGCTTCACTTTTCACATTCTGCATTAAAAGTATCATTTCAAACGAACATAATATGTTGCTTTTCCGGAACCCTCTCTTTTTAATTCTCCTGCCTTTATTAACTTTCTAAGCGCCCCTTCGATAGAGCTTATGCTTAGTACAGGGCATAGTTCACGGATATCTTGTTTTGTGAACTTCCCGATCTTATTCTGAGTTGCTTTTCTAACCATGTCAATCGCGGGAAGTTTTTCTCCCACAATTTCAAATCTGTCTTCAAAGTCCTTATACGCTGCAAGGATCGTACCAAGCAAGTATTTGATGAACGGAACAGCATCCTCCGTTCCCTCATGCCAGCCATACTGCGATTTTCCAAGAGCATCATAATACAAGTCTTTATTCTTGGCTATCTTTGCCTCCAGTGAAATGTATTTACCCACATAAAATCCGCTGCGGTATAAAAGCAGTGTAGTGAGCAGACGACTCATTCTGCCGTTTCCGTCATTAAACGGGTGTATGCATAGAAAATCATGGATAAATATCGGTATCGCAATAAGCGGTTCTACCTCAAAATTGCCGATAACCCGGTTGTATTCCTCACATATTCTTTCAAGCGCCTCCGGAGTTTCATACGGCGCAAGCGGTGTGAACATCACCTCTGTATGTCCATCGGGATATGTGGCGCTAATATAATTCTGCACAGTCTTAGTCTGTCCGGAGATTGGGTTATTCATATGGCTGTAAAGTATTTTATGCAACTGAAGAATATAATTCTTGGTGATAGGAATCACATCAAAACTCTCATGAATAACACTCAGCACATCACGATAACCTGCAATCTCCTGCTCATCACGATTCTTTGGTGTGGTCTTTTCTTCCACCAACTGCCTAATTCGTGTATTGGTTGTTACAATACCCTCGATAGCATTAGATGCCTCGGTACTTTGTATTTTGGCTATCTCCACAAGTTTTTCAAGTTCATTGGGCTTTTGTTTGAGATACAATTCCTGTTTCCCCGAATATTTATATATTGCCGCAATAAGTCCAAGAACCTCTGAATCCCATTTTTGCTCTTTAATGGATGAATAATTGAATATTCTCATTCCCTTATACACCGCCCTTTCCCTTAAACATTAGCATATTTTAAGGGAATTTTCAATAGTTCAAGATTTTTCTCTTTTTTGATTTCATCGGCAGTCCGCTTTTCGTATCCCACTGCAAAGTTGCCGTGAAACTGCTCCTTTACGCTTTTTGAATATTGCCTAAAATCAAGCAGCTTGTTATAATGATAGCATAATCATTTCACAGTAAACTGCTACAAATGAATTTATTGTAAAGGGGCAAGGTACATTTATGGATATCCACAACACATCAAAATCAACTTCCGAAATTTCTTCCAAACCAAAAAAGATTGATGCGATGCGCATGAAGGATATCATTGCACAGCTTTCCGATGTCATCTATCTGCTGTGTAACGCCAAAGCCATGGACGTAAACACCATATTCGACCAATTCACAAACATTACTCCTAAAGAACGCGAGTCGTTAAACATCATTTTCCCAAATGAAGTTGATGATGAATAAAGAATCACAAAACCCCGAATGTATTATTTCGGGGTTTTACAATTTCAAACAATCCTATTCGTATAAGCTGATACCTGATGCATAGCCATCGATAACATAATAAAGCATTTTCTCCTCAAGCTTTATGTAGATTGCAATATCCTTGATAGAAGAAGCAGAATGACCTTCGTCCGCATATGCTTTCTTTACGCGCTCCGTAATGCTTTCCATATCCAGATCTCTGCCGTCTATCTGTAAAACAATCTTTGCTGCTTTTGACGCCTTCGTCGTCTTTGTTGTTTTTGAAGCTGCCTTAGGTGCTGTTTCCTTCTTTGCAGTTGTCTTTGTGGTAGTTTTCTTTGCCGCAACTGCCTTAGCGGGCTTCTTTGCCACTGCTACTGGCTTTGCTTCTGTTGTTGTTTCCTTAGCGGGCTCTTCCACTTTTACCTCTGTCTTCACTTCGCTAACAGGAGCTGCTGCTACTGTCGCTGCCGGTTTCACTGCTGCAACCGCTTTCTTTTCTACTGTTTTCTTTGCTGCTGTGTTTTTTTCTACTTTCTTTGTTCTCACTTTTAACCTCTCCTAAAAAATCTTCTTAAATATTATCTGTAAAACAACTTCTATGCCTAACCGTTGTTGCAAATACATCCTCAACACACTTCTCCCACTATACCTACTTTTACTGACTTTGTCAATACCTGTAGGATTAAAACAGGACATCTTTTGTGCATCACTATAGTACCACATAAGCTAATTTATTTCAATTTAATTATGTAAGTTTATGAAATTATTACAGCTTTTACCGCTTTTTCAATAAATTATTGATAAATTTTTATAAAATAATCCTATCTATGCCGCATAACTTTTCGTTTTTTTCATCATACTACCTTTAGAAAGACGTTTTAAAACTTAATTTGAACGCTTTCTATATATAAAGAAAGATTTTAATCTTTCATCTCTGAGAAAGGAGTATGGTATATATGGGTAACAAACTGATTGATGCAATCGCATTGACAATTGCCATAGTCGGCGCCGTAAACTGGGGCTTAATCGGATTTTTTGACTTTAATCTTGTCGCGTCCGTCTTTGGAAGCATGACTTGGTTTTCCCGAACTATTTATGCGCTGGTAGGTATCTGCGGACTCTATCTGATCTGCTTTTACCTGCGCCTTGGTTCTTCCGCAAACGAAGCCTAACAGCCGGCAGATGCCGCGTTTACAAAAATCCATACGCAAAAAAACCCCATGCAGACTATGAAAATATGTTGTATGGGGTTTTCTGTTTTACTTTTGTTTCAATATTTCCAATAAATAGTTCCACATTCTCTCTGTTGAAGAAATACTGAGTTTTTCCGATGTAGTGTGAATATCAAAAATATTGGGACCGTAAGCTACACAGTCAAGACCCGGTATCTTGGAAATCATAATGCCGCACTCAAGACCTGCGTGAATTGCCTCCACCTTCACATCTTTTCCAAACATTTGTTTATAGATTGACACCATATCCGCCCGCAGCTTAGAATCGGGATTATACTGCCACCCGGGATAATCTCCATGTGCCTCAGTATAACCGCCAAAAAATTTGGTGAGCGTATCCAATTGTAGTTTTACCTTTCTCTTTGCCGTATCGATGGCACTTCTAATGGAAATCGATACCACCACCTCATTTTCGAGATACTGCATTATTCCGGCGTTCAACGACGTTTCTACAAGTCCTTCTATATCCGCGCTCATCGCCAAGACACCGTTTGGCATAATTGTTAAAAATGCAACAATCCGTTTTGTACTCTCACTGTCAAACACACAAGCCGCAGCGTTTTCGCACAAAGCGGCGCTGATGCACAGATTTTGCTCTTTTGATTGATATTCGTTTTTCGTTTCTTTCGCAATTCGTTCTAGTTCACTTTCAAATTCACTCTGCCTGTCTTTTGCAATGCATACAACGGCGTGCGCCGCAAGCGCGATCGCGTTATCTTTTTCACCGCCTGACAGATCAACGAACTGAAAGTCAACTTTCTCCAAAAGCTGCTGTAACGTAATTCCGATGATTTTAATTGCGTTTCCGCGCTCCTTGTTAATCTCGGTGCCCGAGTGACCTCCCAAGAGTCCGCTTACTGTTACATCAAGACATACCGTGTCCGCAGGTCGCTCGATCACTGTTACGGGGAGATGGCAATCTGTCCTCAAACCGCCTGCACAGCTTGTCAAAAGAATACCTTCCTCCTCCGAATCGATATTCAGCATTCGTTTTGCCTTTAACATGGATAAATCAATCGCCGTCGCGCCGTCAAGTCCTGTTTCCTCATCGGTCGTCATCACTGCCTCAATGCGCGGATGCGGTATATCGTCCGCATCAAGCAGCGCAAGCATATACGCTATCGCAATGCCGTCATCCCCGCCAAGACTTGTGCCCTCAGCATATACATAATCATCCTCTGTTTTTAATCGCAGCGCATCTTTTTCAAGGTCGATGTCACAATCATTATCTTTGACTGCCACCATGTCCATGTGCCCTTGAAGCATGATCGGCTCCACATCTTCATAGCCGGCAGTGGCTTCCTTTACGATAATGATATTATTGGCGTGATCTCTGATGCAAAAAAGTCCCCTGTCCTTGGCAAACTTTTCGAGATAAGCGCTCATTGCGTCAAGATTTCCCGAACCGTGCGGAATCTGACAGATTTCTTCAAAATAATAAAATACTTTTGTGGGTTCCAAATTTTCCAATACTCTCATATTCACTCACTTACAATCCTTTTTAGAATAAATATTATTTAAGTACAAAAAATTGAGCGCCTCTGCACTCAATCTTTTGTCATCTTTATATATTTTCCGCAATCTTTTTTAATCTTATGCGACACTGCTCTTTGCAAGCTCTGCAAGTGTCTTAAAGCCTTCTGCGTCATTGACTGCCATCTCGGCAAGCATCTTTCTGTTGATATCTACACCAGCAACCTTTAAGCCGTGCATCATCTTACTGTATGATATACCGTTCATTCTTGCCGCTGCATTGATACGTGCGATCCAAAGCTGTCTGAACTGACGCTTTCTCTCTTTTCTGCCTGCATATGCAGATGCCAATGCTCTCATAACGGACTGCTTTGCTACTCTGTACTGCTTAGAGCGCGCTCCTCTGTAGCCCTTTGCAAGCTTTAATACTCTGTTATGTCTTTTTTTTGCGTTTAAACCGCCTTTAATTCTTGCCATTTTCTAATCCTCCAAACGTTTCACTATTTGTTTTAACCCATTTACCTTATTCTGCCATGCTTATGCATACGGTAAAATCTTCTTCATATTCTTAACATTTGTTGCGTCTGTAATTGCAGGCTTTCTGAGATTTCTCTTTCTCTTAGTTGACTTCTTTGTCAAGATATGACTCTTATAAGCTTTCGCTCTCTTTAACTTTCCTGATCCCGTCACTTTAAAGCGCTTTGCTGCTGATTTGCTTGTTTTCATTTTTGGCATATCTGTTTCCTCCTAATTCATGCTATTTGGCAGCGTTTTACAGTTGCTTTGCAAAACCGCCGCTTACTCATTTTTCTATTTTAACTGACATAAGCGTTGTTCAAAAATAACTGCTTATCGTTTCTCAGCTAAAAACATTGTCATGCTTCTGCCCTCAACCTTTGGCTCTTTTTCCACTACAGCGATATCACTCAGACTTTCCCCGAAATCCGTCAGAATATGCTTGCTGTTCTGCATATGTGCCATTTCGCGTCCTCTGAAACGTAACGTCACTTTAACCTTATCGCCTTTTGTCAAGAACTTACGGGCAGCATTTATCTTCGTGTTTAAATCATTTGTGTCGATGTTGGGAGATAAGCGAATTTCCTTTACGTCGATTACTTTCTGCTTTTTCTTCGCTTCCTTCTCTTTCCTTGTCTGCTCATACTTGAACTTTCCGTAATCGACAATCTTACATACAGGGGGCTTTGCCGTGGGTGCAATCTTTACCAGATCGACGCCTGCTTCGTCCGCAAGCTTCATCGCTTCCTTTGCCGACATAATGCCGAGCTGTTCACCATCCACACCGATGACACGCACCTCTCTGTCCCTAATTTGTTCGTTAATCATTAAATCGCTAATAACCTTACACCTCCATAATGAAATCACCAAAATAAAAAAGTAGATAATCACAGAATTATCCACTTTATCTTTTATTCCATGCATGTCAATACCGATACAGCAAAGTATATCGCTTCGTCGAATAAAAATATAAACGCCTATCAGCCCGATTGCCATAGGGTGAGAGTGGAAACTCTGCTTTGTTGTCTTGTTTGAATTACCTCAAACAATGATACTTTACCACAGGATTTCCACTCTGTCAATTGTTTTTGTTATTTTTTTACTATTTCTCTTTAAATGTCGCGCAAAGCGTTTCCATGCTTGTGCCGGCATTTCCGCCCTTGATGTCTACATGATCTGCGTGGCAGCGATAGTCACTGTTATAAGCACATTTTATCGCTTCACAGTCAATGCTGATTGTTTTGCTCGGGTGTGAAACAGCACTTGTAAAGGTATCGCCGCTTCGCTTGTGAAAACTTTCACAACATGTATTGTCGCAGTCGCAGGCATGTTTTCCGCCTACCATGATGTCCCCTTTGCAACAACAATAGTCTTTGTTATAGGTACAGTTTGATACGCCACAGGTTAATTCTGACATCGTTTCCCTCCATTCCGAAGCCTCATTGGCTGGGCTTCCTCGTCAACGCGATATGATTCGGGTCAAGTAAAACATGACCTATCATTATTATGTCATAACAAAACCTGTGCTATTCTTTATTTTAATTAATTTTTTA
>JAIEDW010000023.1 GCA_029067805.1 Lachnospiraceae bacterium | reverse complement strand
GTGGTACAGGGTATCAATAAAGCTGATCGGAAAGCGTGCCGATACGATGATAATTATGGTTACATTTAATGATATTAGTGAATATAAATAATAATAGTGCGAATGAAGCGCCAAAGTTCTACGATAGATAATCTATGCAAAAATATAATTTTATGATACGATAAATAATAATTGAAAGAAGTATATGAACAAAAGGGAGCGAAAACCATGTGTTTTTCAAATAAAATACATAAAAAAAGGTGGTTAGCGGTATTTTTATGCCTGTTTCTTGTTTTATACGATTTTATCATTGTAGGTGCATCTGAAGCGACTGCACAGGAAAGCCCGGCTCATAAGCGTGTGAAGGCGGGCATTTTCTATTTCGATGGATATCATACGAAGGATGAGGAAGGAAGGCTGGTTGGATACGGAATAGAACTTCTACAGGATATTTCGAAATACTCCCATCTGAATTTTGAATATGTCGGATATGACAAGTCATGGAATGATATGCTGGACATGTTGGAAAACGGTGAGATTGATGTGGTTACATCTGCCAGAAAAAATCCCGAGCGTGAGGAAAAATTTGCCTTTTCGTATCCGGTTGGACGAAACAGCACTGTCCTTTCTATTTTGGCGGATAACACAAAATATCACAGTGGGGATTATAAGACCTATAATGGTATGTGTGTCGGTCTTCTGACAGGGAGCAGCCAGAATGCCAGTCTGGCTGAATTTGCTGCGGAAAAACAGTTTTCTTATCACACAAAGGAATTTGAAGATTCACAGGAACTTGAGGCGGCTTTGAAGGATGGAAGTATCGACGCGATTTTATCCAGCAATCTGAGAAAGACGGAAAACGAAAAAACGCTGGATACGCTGATGACAGAGAATTTTTATGCGATCGTGCGGAAGGAAGACACAGAACTGCTGGAAGAAATCGATTATGCTATTGAGCAAATGGATATGAATGAGGGAGATTGGAGCAATTCCTTGTTTTTTAAATATTACGGGGCTGTATATTCTTCCGGACTTGTATTTAGCGAACGCGAGAAGGCATATATACAGGATGTTCTTGCGGGAAAGAAAAAAATTACAGTGACGGCAATTGAGGACAGGGAGCCCTATTCTTATGTTGAGGATGGGGAGTTAAAAGGAATCATGCCGGATTATTTTGCAAAAGTGATGGAGTTGTCCGGGCTGCCGTATGAAACGGTTGTTCCCAAAGATCGGGCAGATTATTATCGAATTGCGGATTCAAACAGTGTGGATATTGTGATTGACCGAAAAACCTCAGATTTTACGACAGAGGAAAATTTATACCGTGGATTTAACACGGATACCTATATGTCGGTTGGAATGGCAAAGGTTACCAGAGGGGATTTTACAGGAGAGATCAAGACAATAGCGGCGGCGGATGTGCAGGGAGAGGAGCCGCTGGAAAAGAGGATTATCGGCAATGCAAAGGTGCTGTACTATGATACAAGAGAGGATGCGCTGCAAGCAGTACTAAAAGGGGAAGCAGATGCAGCTTATGTATATACTTATACAGCCCAAATGTTTGTCAATAATGATTTTACGGAATCCTTACAGTACAGTATTGTAAACGGCATAGGGTTCGACTTCAAAATGTATGTAAGAGAGGATTGTGACCATGAGCTGGCGACGATACTCCAAAAATGTCTGCATCAGATGCCAGAGGATGTGCTCAATCAGTTAATTGCACAATATACCTCTTATACGCCACAGGATTTGACTTTTGCACAATATATGAAAGCGAATCCGGAAAAAATGGCTGTGGTGGTTTTGGTCATTATTCTGCTTTTGGTGATCATTCTGGCGCTTTTGCTTTTGTCGAGGTGGAGAGAGAAAATATTGGCGGCATCTGTGTCAGCCAATAAGAAGCTGGAGGAACAGCTTGCGATTGTGGATGCGCTCAGCCGTGATTATCTCAATGTTTTTGCGGTAGATACCGGGAACAAAACGGCCAAGATCATAAAGCTGGATGGGTATGTAACCTCAGGGCTGGAAAAAGATTCGCAGGAGGCATTTTCTTATATGCCGCTTGTTGAGCAGTATGTCAAGGAACGTGTTTATTCGGAGGATCAAGAGGGGCTTTTAGAGGCGTTGTCAATAGAAAAAGTAATCGAAAATCTGGATTCGGCTACGGAATATATGGGCAGCTACCGGGTGCTGATCGATAATGCAATCCATAATTTTCAATATACTTTTGTTAAGGCAGAGGGGAAAAAATCGAAGGAGGGCTTTACTGTTCTTGCTGGTTTCCGTAATATTGATGAAATCGTGCGTGAGGAACAGGAACAGAAGCAGGCTCTTTCGGAGGCGCTGGCAGAGGCGCAGCATGCAAACATTGCAAAGACGACTTTCCTGAACAATATGTC
>JAIEDW010000229.1 GCA_029067805.1 Lachnospiraceae bacterium | reverse complement strand
GCAAGACTGATGCAGGAACTTTTGGCTTTGGGATTGATATCATAATGGAGGGGGTTACGTTATGAATGAATATGATGACGCGGTATTAAAATGTTTTTTGGAAAAGCAGTTACAGCTTTTTCCAGAAAATGTTGTGGAGACGATTGATGAGGCGGAGGCTTTTCTTGAGGAATGCATGGCAGTAGTCGTGAACTCTGTCGATGAAGTTTGGGAATATTTTGACGAGGAAGGCATTGACCTTGAAGGTCAGGATAAGGAGGAAATCGTTACAGCATCGGAGGTTTTTGAGGTCGGTGACGGCAGATACCTGATCGTGGAGAGCTAAAGGAACAGTAGGAAGGGAAAAAAGTGGAACGAAAATCGAACATTTCAGTATGGCAGATTGGTCTTTTTGAAGGATTTGACAGAGATGTCATGGTAATGCAGCGGGATGAGGAGGAAGTCTTTGACGATGCGATACATGTATTTTTTGACAAAGACTATTACGACACGTATGTGGCAAAAGCTGTAAAGTACGGCAGTCACAGGTATGCATACCATATAGACAAACTGGGTGAGGTTGTCAATCAGATCTTCGAGGAGAACATTCGGGGGCTTGTCATTTGTATGAATACCGCTGCCGGTGAAAATATTCCCGGTAATCAGCTATGTGATGAAAAATATATTTCGGCAAAAGAGTTGATCGGATATAAGGAGATCGCGGAAAGCTATCATCTTTTGTATATGACGTCGATTGAGCGCTGTGTGAGGGAGAAAGCGATCGCGGCTCTTTGGACAAGATATGTATATATCATAGGCAGACTTCCGGATGCAAGAAAAAAGCCTTCTGCTGGCGAACGACAGACGTTTGAGTTGATGACAATGAAGCGCAAGAACGATAACAGCAGTGCGACAGCAGACGATTTTGACTATGAGTCGTTGAAGGTATTTTTGACGGCGGAAAGCGCGATGCGCTATAATCCCGACAAGAAACCAATCAATAAATATAAGCTTTCGATGCTCTCACAGCTTGTGCGGGGGAAATTGCGTGTTATCATCGAGCCGCACAGAAGTTACTGGCTGGAGTATGATCCTGCAAATATGGATATTGCACAATATTTGGACATTCCTCAGTATGACGAGGCGATGGTTCAGGCAAGGATCAGAGAATATGCAGATATGGAGCGGATTTATATCTTGCTGAGTCCGCTTCACAGTGATTACAGAGTATCTATCGGAAATCCGTTTGTTAGAAAATACGATGATCAAAATATCATGCTGTATCTTTTTGAACAGTATGATGACGCACAAAGTTATGTGCTTCAAAATCAAAACCTGTTGCCCGTATTTGATTCGACCTTTCCGATTGGCGTGCTTAAGGGTGAGGAATGTCTTTACCAGCTGGAAACCGTGGTTTCGCTTGCGGCAAAGCTTGGTGTCACAACCGTTTGTCTTGATGCTGATACCAATCATTCGATTGCGTGCAATATTGAATACTTTAAAAGAACGGCAGATTACACAAAACCAGTGGAGGATTTGCTGGAAGCAAGAGATTTGGAAAAAGTGATGCGCGAGGAAAACGGAGAGAAGAAGTACAGGCTTCCGATCGTGCCGTTTTACGATATGCATAATGCGTATGCGATTGACGATGAGAGAAAGGCAGAGCTTATTTCGCATCTGGACAATGATTTTGATAACGGTCTTGCCTATATGGCGTCGCTTGATGTTCCTGAAATCATGGTGATGATGAATGAGGCGGCAAAGCGTTTTGACAAGGCAAGAAAAGAGAACAATGAAGAAGAAATGACCATGTATGGTCACATAATGAACAAGATTACCGTGCCGCTTACCGAAAGTCTTTGTGAGAAGCCGTATATTTTCACACTCAGGAATGAAGACGGCGATTTTACAATGAAAAACAACGTTGCGTATCTCCTTGTGACAAATCGTTTTGAAGCAGGAAGAAAAGGCGAGGGACGATTGACACCGGCGGGGATTGACAATCCCGGTTTTATGGAAAAACTTTGTGAGAAAAGCGGGGCGGCAGCGCTCACGGACGGTCCGAACATTTTATGTATTATGGACACGAAGCTTATGAGTGAAGCCGCAAGCCAGTGGAAAAAAACAGAAGCGCTTAGGGAAGAACTTTTGATCTATATGACACAGGGATGCGATCTGGACTATGAAAAGGCAGTTTATTATTACAAAAGGCTCAAATCCGATAATGACATTTTTGTGGAGTTCATCTCGTCTGTCCGAAACGGGGAATTTCCACCGAGAGCGATGCTTGAAGTTGAGGGCTATACAGCAAAAACACTTGCGGAGGAATTTGGATTTAACATGCTACAGGCATATGACGCAATCCTCTCGCTTAAAGAAGATAAAGCGTTTGTCGATAAGTACAGAAAGAATGTTTAAATGGAAAAGAAGTTATTTGAAAATGGCATGCGCTGTATGATTATTGCAGCGTCAGCGGTGAAAGGGGTATTAGACATATGAAACCGCAAAGACATATCAGAAAAGAATCAATTTCCATACTTTTGGTTTCACACACAGCAGGAAAAAACAAGGAAATCCGGATGTCCCATTCGGTCTATCGTTTATTGCGTTATGTACCGGTTGTGCTCTTGGCTGTATTCGTTGTTTTGATCGGACTTATTTTTTTCGAACAAAATGAGATGCGCGCGCTTCGTGCGCAGTTGGAGCCATACACACAGCAGATTGAACAACAGGAAGCAAAGCTTGCGAATTTAAACGCCGAGAATAAACGACTTACTGACGAAAATACGTTGCTGAAGCAAGAAATGGAAACTGCTGAGGAAGAGGAGAAGAATCCTTATCAGGACGCGCCAAACGGTTACCCGTATATGGGAACAGGCGGCATTCTGGTTTCCGCGTATTCTGCCGAACAGCCATATATGTCCATCAACACGCATACAGATGGTACGATCGTTGCGGGGGGGGACGGAACGGTAACGTCTGTCAGTTCGGATGATACGTATCCGCTCATTGTGGAGATACGACATGCGGATGGCTACATAACGCGCTATTTGAGCAATGAAGCGGTACAGACGCAGTTACAGGAAGACACACAGGTCAAAACAGGTGATACGTTATTTACGATTACCGTTGACAATACACAATTTGACTATCAGATCATTTACAAAAACAAACCTATCGATCCGCTTGTGGTGATCGAAGCAAAGGGATAAAAGGAGGAAAAATTATTATGTTACGAAAAAATGCATCTACTGCATCTGATGCAAATGTAAAAGTGAATACCTTAATTGGTGAGGGCGCTGTCTTTGACGGCAATCTGACGCTTCCCAATACCATTCGCATTGACGGTACGGTGAATGGAAACTGTTCTTGCGAAGCAACGCTTATCTTAGGGGAAACAGGACAGATTTTCGGAAATATTAATGCGTACAATATTATTATCTCAGGAAGTGTAAAGGGTGATATTACAGCGAAAGGAAAACTGGAATTCCTTCCGACAGGAAGACTTGTCGGCAATATTGTTGCCAATACACTTGTCATTGATGAGGGCGCGTATGTTGACGGTAAATGTACCATGACCTCAGATTCGTCGACATCTTCTTACAGCAGTAGCATTAGTGAGGAATAAGCGGATTTTTGTAAGCGCATTTTGGGAGATTTCGATTTCATTTTTACGGCAAAAGGAGAAAGAGAATGTATATTGATCATTTTAAACATGATGATAACTGGCAGGATATCAAGGATTCTACGATGAACACCATAGGAAAGACAACAGGGAAATATCCTGATTCGGTATGGAAGAGAAAACTGATCATGTCAGAGCATTCTCCGATTCGGCGCATGAAATTTTATTGGCGCTGGAAGGATTTAAAGTCGTGGGTGAGTGTACATATGGTGAGGCATAAAATCGGAATTGAGCACTGGGTTTCGACGCAGAGAAGCGACCGAACAGGTGTGAATCGTGATGAACTGCCGCAAGGCGCGTTTGTAAATCACGCATGTGAAGCAGACGCGCAGGCGCTTATAAACATCAGCAGAAAGCGTCTGTGCGCATGCGCAAGTCAGGAAACAAGAGAGGCATGGCAGCTTGTAAAAGATGAGATTGCCAAGACCGAACCCGAGCTTGCAAGCTGCATGGTGAAGGAATGTATTTACCGCGGTTTTTGTCCCGAGATGTTTTCATGTGGGTATTATAAGACAGAGGCGTTTGCAAAAGAGCTTGCGGAGTACCGTGAGGGAATAAATAATTAAAATAAATCAATAAAAATGATTAATTTTAACCCTTTTCAAAATCTGTACGGAATGGTATGATAAAACAGAACTAAAAAAGTAATAGCTGTGAAGAGAAGTAGTAATTGCACGGAATGTTTCAGAGAGCTGCTGTTTGGTGCGAGGCAGTACGGGAAATGCAGTGAACTCGTCTTGGAGCTTTGTGCTTGAACCGATTAATCAGAATCAGTAGAGCGCAACGGAATGTCCCACGTTATCGGGATTAGGCATGATAGTGCTGATGAGGGCATACCGTGTGAAAACGGTATGAAAGTAAAGTGGTACCGCGGAAGAAACAATGTGTCTTTCGTCTTTACAACGGGAAGTTGTAGGACGGAAGATTTTTTGTTGTACAAGAATTTTGTGGAGGTGAAAAAATGAAGAAGTTCGATGAAACGTATGAATTTTTAAAGGAGATGTACAGTGACGGTTACTTTCCCGATTTTCTAGTAGACAAAATTAAAGCAGAGTTGGAGAAAGTAGTTGCTTTTTTGGAAACTGGTGTCACAGATGTTGAGCGAATTCAGGAAAAGTTTGATACAATGACGCTTGCAATCAATGACCTACAGGAAGAATTTGAGGAAAACGACAGCGAAATCGAAACAGCGGCAAGAGACAGCATTGCGACAGATGTGGTAGAAATTCTGAAATGGTTTGACATTGACATTGATGTTGAGGATGCTCTTGGGGAAAGGGACTGGTAAAATGAACAGTGCTATGGAAACGGTACAACAGGCAAGAAAAAGTTTTGACCATATTTTAGGCAATCAAAAATATGCCGGTATCATAAAAGATGATGAGCATTTATCTCTGTTACTGCGTTTGACCGAGTGTGGTGCGAATAGTAAGATTTTGGATATTGGGACAGGAACGGGTTATTTGGCATTTCCATTGGCACAAAAATTTCCGACAGCGAATGTTTGCGGAATTGACATTGCTGAAATGATGATGGAGAAAAATAATGCGATTGTTCAAGAAAAGAATATTTCCAATCTTATATTTAAAGCTTTTGACGGTCTAACATATCCGTTCTCTGATGAAAGCTTTGACTTGATTGTTACCCGATATGCGTTTCATCATTTTCCCAATGCGGTGAGTGCGGTTTCACAGATGTATAGGCTCTTAGCAAAAGGTGGAAAAGTATTGATTTCAGATCCCATGAGAAATGAAAAAGATGACGATGGAATAATAGACCGTTTTATGAGAGTAAAAAAAGACGGACATATTAAGTTTTATTCGGCAAAAGAAATGGAAGAATTATTTGAGGATAATGGTTTTGTAAAAGAAAATCAAGTGATTACGCAGATGAAATTTCCTTTTGCGCAAAAAGCGGAATATATTGAATTATATAATCAAATTGCTGAGAAAGACAAAAAAATGTATGGTATCGCAATGAAAGACGATGTTGTATGGATTAACCATATTGATGTGGGAAATATCATTTTTGTCAAGCAGTAATATAAAAAGGAATCATTCTTATTGCTTGGGAGATTCCATCAAAATAGTAAAATAAATTGGAGGATGATAATATGAAAAATGCAGCAAAATACGAAAAAACATATTTTTTACCGCCCGTCTGTACTTATGATTGGGCGAAGAAGGACGCGATCACGACACCGCCAATCTGGTGTTCTGTGGATTTGAGGGACGGTAACCAGGCGCTCATTGAGCCGATGAGCTTAGATGAAAAGCTGGATTTCTTTCAGCTTTTGGTAGATATTGGTTTCAAGGAAATTGAAGTCGGTTTTCCGGCGGCTTCCGAAACAGAATATGAGTTTATGCGTGCTTTGATTGAACGAAACATGATACCGGATGATGTGACGGTTCAGGTGCTTACGCAAGCGAGAGAGCATATTATCAAAAAGACCTTTGAGGCAGTAAAGGGTGCGCCGCACGCGGTTGTTCACCTTTATAATTCCACATCTGTAGCACAACGCGAACAAGTGTTCAAAAAGAGCAAAGAGGAAATCAAGCAGATTGCAGTTGACGGCGCAAAGCTTTTAAAGCAGCTTGCCGATGAAACAGACGGAAACTTCTCGTTTGAGTATAGCCCCGAAAGCTTTCACGGAACGGAGGTTGACTATGCGGTGGAGGTCTGCAACGCAGTGCTTGACATATGGCAGCCGACCGCGGAGAAAAAGGCAATCATCAATATCCCGACTACAGTCGAGAATGCGATGCCGCATGTGTTTGCAACGCAGGTAGAATATATTCATAAAAATCTGAAATACAGAGATGCAGTCACGCTTTCCGTACATCCGCACAATGACAGAGGATGCGGTGTGTGTGATGCGGAGCTCAGTGTGCTTGCGGGCGCGGATCGTATCGAGGGAACGCTTTTCGGAAACGGTGAGCGCACGGGAAATGTGGATATTGTTACCGTTGCGATGAATATGTTTTCACACGGCGTAGATCCCAAGCTTGATTTTTCTAATATGATGGAAATCAGAGAAAAGTATGAACGATTTACACGTATGAGAGTACATGAACGTCAGCCGTACTCAGGTGATTTGGTGTTTACAGCATTTTCGGGCTCACATCAGGACGCGATTGCAAAGGGCATGCAGTGGCGTGAGGACAGAAAGAGCGACAAATGGACAGTGCCGTATCTGCCGGTTGATCCAAAAGATGTGGGAAGAAATTACGAGGCAGACGTTATCCGCATCAACAGCCAGTCTGGCAAGGGAGGCGTCAACTATATCTTAAAACAAAACTTCGGTATATCACTCCCCGAAACAATGCGCGAGGAGGTTGGCTATCTTGTAAAGGATGTGTCGGACAACGAGCACAAGGAGTTATCGCCGCAGTGGGTATATGATATCTTTACGGAAAACTATGTGGACAATACGCCGTTCTTCCAAATCAATGAATGCCATTTTAAGCAGATTGACGGTATTATGGCGGAGGCGGTCATCACTTGTGGAGATAAAAAGACAACTGTTGACGCAAACGGAAACGGCAGACTGGATGCTGTGAGCAACACCATCAAACAGTATTTCGGCATCAGCTATCAGCTCTCGGAATATGAAGAGCATGCGCTCACAAAGGGATCATCCTCAAAGGCAATCGCGTATGTAGGCGTTACCTGCAACGGCAAAAAGTACTGGGGCGTGGGAATGGACGACGATATTATCAAGGCATCCATCCATGCGCTTTGCGTCAGTGTCAATAAGCTGCCCGAAATTCAGAGTAACGATGCCTGCCAGGACGAGCGGATGATGGCGATTATGAATTATATACAGGCAAATTATCAGGGAATTGCATTGAGTGACATTGCGGCGCATTTCCACCTTTCAGAGCCGTATTTAAGCAAATATATCCATGATAAGTCAGGAAAAACATTTGGTGATTTACTGATCAACATTCGCATGAAAAAGGCAAAAACGCTTCTTCGAAACGGCAACATGACCGTGGAAAATGTGGCGATGGCAGTAGGATATCCCAATGTGGAACACTTCAACCGTGTCTTTAAGAAAAAAATGGGAATGACACCGGTTCAGTACAGAAAAGGTGAAAAGCAGGTATGAGAAACGAGATTCGTGACAGAATTTCTGAGTATGCGGAAACAGAATACCGTGACTTTTCGGCAGCGCTTATCCCGGGAGCGAAACAGCTTCTGGGCGTAAGGCTGCCAAAGCTGCGTGAAATCGCGAAAGATATTGCAAAGGGCGATTGGCGCAGCGAGGTAAAAAGCGCAGACGGGGAATATGCCGATGTGTATTTCGAGGAAACAATGCTGCGCGGCATGATCATTGGCTATGGAACCGCCAAAAAAGATGTGACACAAAGCGAAGGAATACAATACCTTGAGCAATTTATACCGATGATCGACGACTGGTCTGTGTGTGACAGTTTTTGCAATTCGTTTTCTTTTGCAAACAAGCATCGCGACGCTGTGTGGGAGGCTTTGCAGAATTATTTATATTCTGATAAGGAGTTTGAGGTGCGAGTAGCGTTGATCTTGCTGTTAAGCCAGTATCTCAAATATGACATCGACAATAAAAAGCTGTCAAGGAACAGGAACGTGAGCATGGCGGCATTGGAAAAGAATTCTGAGAACATGGAGCGCTCCGTGGAAACAAAACATTGCTTTCCCTATATTGATAAAATTTTATCAACCTTAAACCGCCCATTTTCACAGGGATATTACGCGCAGATGGCGGCGGCATGGCTTCTTGCTGAGGCATTTGTCTGTTTTCCGTATGAAGTGAACGAGATGCTCGTAAACGACTGCCGGACGGATAAATGGACGTATAATAAGGCGATTCAGAAGATTAGAGAATCGCTCAATCCGGATGCTGAGGTGAAGGAATATATGAAAAGCCTCAAAAAGTCGTGACAAATGCCGAAAAGAATGATAAAATAATGATGTTTCGTTTATCGAATGTAAAAAGCGGGAAGGAGAATTGCCGTGAGCGCTTTTGGGGAAAGCCTGTATGAAAAAAAGAGCTTTATTTATCAGATTGGTGAAGCGTATTATGCGATTGGCGCAAATACCTTTACGGAGATTACCGATTCACCGGAGGTCGATAATATAGAGCTTTTGCAGAATGCCTTAAAAAAAGAGAATGAAAGGCAGATTGCGAAATACTATGAAAAAATTGCACGCATTGCAAATTCCTATCGCGTGGACGCGCGGGAGCACTTTAAACTGCGCGATAAGCTTTTTACGTTTCTTGATGAACTTGAAAAAAATGATGCACAATCTTTTCAATCGTTACAGACGCAGGTTTCTCTGCTTGCGGAATTGGAGGGAAAGTTTTCTTAATACTTGTCTTACTTAGTAGACAAAATGAGAGAAATGTGCTATCATTTAGAAGATTGCACCCGTAGTCTAATGGATAGAACGGAGGCCTCCGACGCCTTTAATGCAGGTTCGATTCCTGTCGGGTGCATTTGCATGTATAAACAGTTCTGACAACAGTAAACGGAGCGGCTGCGAAAGCGGACACTCCGTGAATGTGCTAAAATCATGATTAAGCGGGGCGAATCATGATGTAATGGACGGGAGGATATATGAACAAGAAAAAAAGTAAAAAGAAAAGTAATGTAAATATAAACGAAACAAAAAAACAGACTCCACAGAATGTGAAAGCGGTAAGCGCTCCCAAAGATACGGTAGAGGAGGATACTGCGGTAAAAGAGAATACCGTGTTAAAGGAAGATACTGCTGCAAAAGAAAATTCTGTCAAAGAAGAGAAAAAAGGAAGTGGGAACGCGCAGACTGCGACACCGAAGAAGGAGCCGCAAATTGCGCTGCGCAAGCCTCCTGTTAAAGGCGGTAAAAACACAAATGCATCTCTTGCTTCCCTGTTAAAAGATACAAAAATATCATCTGACCTGGCAGTAAGCGGGCTTAAGATTCTGCTGCCTGTGGCTGCCTGTGTTCTTGTCATCGCGGTCATTATCTCTGTTTTTGCGTCAAAGGGCAAGGGCAACGCCGATTCGCCGAATGCAAATCTGGCA
>JAIEDW010000228.1 GCA_029067805.1 Lachnospiraceae bacterium | reverse complement strand
TTGATGCAGTATCGGACGCATTTTTATATGGATTTTATGGGACAGAATGAATACGTGGGCGTTCTTGAGGCACAATACGACGGTATCACATATTATTTTATAGACAATGAGAAGATGTTTGGCGGCTTTAAGCCGTATAGCGATAACCATATCGGAGAAATCACAAAGTTTGTATTCTTTTCAAAGGCAGCGCTGTCAATACTGCCCGTAGTAGGTTTTCGGCCAAATATTATTCATTGTCATGACTGGCAGACAGGTATTATACCAGTATATCTGAAAGAGCGGTTCGCACAGGGCGAATTTTATCAGGGTATTAAATCCATTATGACAATTCATAATCTCAAGTTTCAGGGGATTTATGATATCAAGACTGTTCAGGGGATCACGGGTCTTGACAATTCTTATTTCACGCCCGATAAGCTTGGTTTCTTTAAGGATGGAAATCTGTTAAAGGGCGGACTAACCTATGCCGACGCGATTACGACGGTGAGTGAAATGTATGCGGAGGAGATCAAGACTGACTTCTACGGTGAAAAGCTGAATGGGCTGTTGAATGCAAGAAAAAATGACTTACGTGGAATTGTAAACGGTATTGATTATGATGAGTATGATCCGCAGACAGACGAACTGATCGTGCACAAATACAATGCAAATAACTTTAGAAAAGAAAAGATTAAAAACAAGAGAGAGCTTCAAAAGCAGCTCGGTCTTGAGGAAAATGACAAGAAGATGCTGATTGGTATTGTATCAAGACTTACCGATCAAAAGGGCATGGATTTAGTTGCTTATATTATGGACGAAATGTGCAGCAAAGATGACGTACAGCTTGTTGTGCTGGGAACGGGTGAAGAACGTTACGAAAATATGTTCCGTCACTTTGACTGGAAGTACCATGGAAAAGTATCTGCCAATATCTACTATTCAGAAGAACTCTCGCACAGAATATATGCGTCCTGTGATGCGTTTCTGATGCCGTCGCTCTTTGAGCCTTGTGGATTAAGCCAGCTTATGGCGCTGCGATACGGTACAGTTCCTATCGTGCGTGAAACGGGCGGATTAAAGGATACGGTAGAGCCGTACAATGAGTTTGAAGGAACCGGTACCGGTTTCAGTTTTACAAATTACAATGCGCATGAGATGCTGAATGCAATACGATATGCCGAGCAGATTTACTATGATAAAAAGCGCGAGTGGAATAAGATTGTGGATCGTGCGATGGCGGTAGATTATTCGTGGCCTGTGTCAGCGTTAAAGTATCAGGAAATGTATGACTGGATGATAGGATAGGAATCAAAAATGGCATTTGACGGAGTGACAATCGCGGGGATTGTCAATGAATTAAAAGAACAAATAACGGGGAACCGTATTTACAAGATAGCTCAGCCTGAAAAGGATGAGCTAATCTTGACTATAAAGGGAAGCTGCGGACAAGTGAGGCTTTTGCTGTCGGCGGACGCGTCGCTTCCACTGATCTACATGACGGATAAAAATAAGACAAGCCCGATGACGGCGCCAAATTTTTGTATGCTTTTGAGAAAACATCTTCAAAATGCGAAAATCGTTTCGGTGTCGCAGCCGGGATTGGAGCGTGTTGTGCGCTTTGAGTTGGAGCATTTGAATGAACTGGGCGATTTGTGCAGCAAATATCTGATCATAGAACTTATGGGAAAGCACAGCAATATTATATTTTGTGATGATCAAAATAGGATTATCGACAGTATTAAGCATATTTCGGGTATGGTAAGCTCCGTGCGCGAGGTTTTGCCGGGACGGGAATATTTTATCCCGAAAACGCAGGATAAGGCAGAACTTTTAGAAAAAGAGCAGAGTGAAATAGAAGCAGTGTTGAGAGCAAAAAACATGCCACTGTATAAGGCGATTTACTGCGGATTTACAGGACTTTCGCCGTGTGTGGCACATGAACTTTGTTACAGATCTAAAGTGGATTCGGATAAAGCAGTGAGCGATTTATCCACGGCAGAGCTTGAGCGGATTTCGGATCAGCTTTACGCGTTGTCTGAGGATATCAAAAATGGCAGATTTATACCAAATGTAGTGTATGAAAATAAGCAGCCCAAGGAATATGCAGTGACACGGCTTACGTCGTATTCAGACGAAAACACGCGATGCTTTGCGACGGTTTCGGAACTTTTGGAATACTATTATGCCGAGAAAAATATGATTACGCGTATCCGACAGCGTTCGGTGGATTTGAGAAGAATCGTCCAAACGGCGCTTGAGCGGAATGTGAAAAAATATGATTTGCAGTTGAAGCAGCTTTCGGACACTGAGAAACGCGAAAAATACAGAATTTACGGTGAACTTTTAAATACATACGGGTATGGCGCAGAGGCGGGAGCCACCTCTTTTGAGGCGTTAAATTATTATGATGATCAAATGATTACGATACCTCTTGACCCGACACTTTCAACGGGGGAAAATGCGAAAAAATATTTTGAGAAATATCAGAAGTTAAAGCGCACATACGAGGCTTTGACAACACTTACCGCCGACACCAAAGATGAGATTGCGCATCTTTCTTCAATCAGCACATCACTTGACATTGCGCTGAAGGAGGAGGATTTGGTACAGATTAAGGAGGAACTGATTGAGAGCGGTTATATCAAGAGAAAAGGTGGTGTCAGAGGGAAGCAGCGGCGCGAGAAAGTGACAAGTAGGCCGTTTCACTATGTAAGCAGTGACGGGTATCACATCTATGTGGGAAAGAATAACTATCAAAATGAGGAACTAACCTTTAAGTTTGCCACGGGAAATGACTGGTGGTTTCATGCAAAGGGCATTCCAGGTTCGCATGTTGTGGTAAAGACAAACGGAGAGGAGATGCCCGACAGAGTCTTTGAGGAGGCGGGAAAGCTTGCCGCACATTACTCTCAGGCAAGAGGGCAGGAAAAAGTTGAGATCGACTACACGCAGAAAAAGAATGTGAAAAAACCAAACGGCTCCAAGCCGGGATTTGTGGTGTATTATACAAACTATTCGCTTGTGATTGACTCGGATATTACGAGCATTGAGCAAGTGGAAGAATAAAAAAGCGGATTATTCATTTTGATTAATCCGCTTTTTGCGTGTATAAGAAACGTATTCCTTTATTTACTTTGGGCTTCCGCGTTTTTTCGCTGCATTATGCAAATTGCAATAAATGCGCCAATGCTGATAATTGAAACAATGATTCCTGGTATAAAACCTTTCGGGAAATATTTGAGTTCAATGGTATGCTGTCCTTCGCTTAAAGATACACTGATGAATGTCTTTTCAAAGACATCCATATCCGTTTTTCTGCCGTCAACATAAAGTGTCCAGCTTGGATCGTAAGCAACAGACATTACCAGATGTCCCTCGGTGTTAACATTGATGCTTCCCGTCAAATTTGTTTCATTGTAACTGTTTACGGTGAGCGTCTGTTCCCGAAGCTTTGTGATAAATTTATCAAGTACGGCAGTATCCATTTTGTAAGCTGTCAAGTCCAATGTTTCGCCGTTTTCTGATTTTAAGTTTAATGTGCTGCCTTCTTTTTGATATCCGAGGTCCAGAATAAACTTTTTGTTAATTTGACTAAACGTTTTTGACTTGTCCTCATAGTCCATCTTGATATCATCAATTTTAGTGTTTGACGAATATGCGTAGTAATGTGCATCCTCAGATACATGTAATTCAGCCTTAGAACCATCCGGACTGATATCTACCGGAATAAAGACATTTTCCGTAATTCCAAACCTACGAACAAGTTTATTTTGTTTTTCAATCGGATTTAGGTCTTTATCTTCATCACTATCATCGTGTATGTTTTCTGCCATATATGAGGCACTGACAAAAAGAGAATTGAGATCCGTGTTGTCTGTTTCGGTAATCATAAAGCCAAACGGGACAGCGTAATTGTTTTTGTATAAATAAACATCGCCTTCTCTGTCGGCAAGCTCATAAACATTATCGTAGCCTCTGTCAAGCGTGTAGAGCATATATCGGTTGGCAATAAATGCCGCAGATACAGGAGTAGCTCCGTCAAAACAATAATTTACGCGGCTTCCCTTCATACCATACTTTTTATAAAAATCTGATACGAGAGAGTTTATGGTTGATGAAAAGTACGAGGAACCATGACAGTCTATCATCATCGCGTCATTTTGTGTTCTTCTCGCAAATTTATCAAAACGGAAAAAGTCATACCCTTCATTTACAACGGTTCTGTTTGTGATAATCTGATAGGAATTGTAGTTTGTAAGGTAGCTGTCTCTTGATACTGTAGGAACACTTGTAAGGTAGGTGTTTTCACCGGCTTCCGTAGCGGTCACGATCAGACATATAATGACAACCAAAACGGGGAAACGTTCACTTGCCTTATAATAACAGATGATGACGGTATAAAGGATAAGGAATATTCCGGTCACGAAGAAACATATTTCGGTAAAAGAATCGTCCGTCACTACTTTTTCACAGAATATCAAAAATGCGAAAGCGCTTGCAAACACGGATAGGATTTCCCGCATGGAGTGTTCACGGATATTTGTGAATGCTTCATAACAGATCATAAGCATCAGGAAAATGTACAAGAAGGACTGTCTTGCGGGAAGTGAGTCAGGGTAGTTAAAACCATGCCACATAAAGTTCAAAACATTTGTGGAGAAACTCACCAGTATAAATCCAAGCAAAATAATTTTTGGTATTTTCTCGCGCATAGGCGTTTTCTTCTGCAAAATATAAAGCGGAAGAAGAAGAAGCACAGCGACACCGCAGTAAATATTAGGCCAATGGTCAAGTCCTGTTTCGACGGTAACATTAAAGAAATGACGAGCTAACATGTCAAGCGTGGGGAAATATAAATCCACTTTTTTGGGAAAACTGATGTTGCTGAACTCTGCCAATTTAAGAGCCGCCGCTTCCGGGAACAGCAAAATGGCAGCCATTCCGCCCGCAATCAGTGAATAGATCGCAAAACGTAGAATTGCTTTCCAATAAAAACTCTTGATATTATGAAGCCGGGAAAACGAAAGCGCAGCGGAATTTTCTTCGTCTTTGGGATCCTTGCCGATTAGGAGTACAACAAAATAAAGCGTTAAAAATATACACAACATGATTGACAGGTAATAGTTTGAAAGAATGGATAAGCCAAGCGTAATGCAGTAAAGCTTGCAGTTCCCCTCATGTACAAGTCTTTCAAGACCAAGTATGATAATCGGCGTAAGAACAATTACATCAAGCCACATGACATCCCAGTTATACGCGGCGAGAAAGCCCGACAACGCGTAAAACAAAGAAAAACAGAGTGCAATCCACGAGTCGGTGTGAAAATGCTTTCTGATATAATACGTGAACGTAAAACCGCAAAAACCTGTTTTAATTACCACTAAATAGGAAAGGAACTCCATCAGATATTCTTCGGGGAATAATACACAGAGCCAGTTAAACGGACTTGCCAGATAATATGCGTATAAGGCCAGAAAGTTTGTTCCGATACCGGTATTCCATGAGAAAAGCAGACTTTCGCCGCTTCTTAGCTTATGGTAGAATTCCACCAAAAACGGCAGATATTGATGATACATATCAATGTGGAGAAATGAGCGGTCACCAAAAGGGAAAATCTCATCTTTCACAAAGATTATAAACAATATCAGCGCGGGAATGAAAAACGATAAAATGTAAAGTTTGTCAGCTTTTTTGATAAAGTCTTTTACAGGAGAACGTTTTTCAGTGTCACTATAGTTTTTTGCTTTTTTCTTCATTGGATAACTCCTCCGTTCTAATTTTTGCCAAACAGTCTGTCGTACTGCAGTATGGCATAATGATTCAGTTCGTCCATAACGTCTTTGACATCGGTACTATTACCATCTGCATTTTCGGCACGTATAGATGTCACAACAGGATATTTTTTTGAAAGATTTTGCAAGTACGCACTATAATCATACAACGGAAGTCCCGAAATCTCAAGTACCGTTGACGCGAGAAAGTTTGTACTTGTTTCCATATCTGTTTGCGTTTTACTGTTAAAATTGCTCCAAATAAAAAACGGAACCTTATAGCGGTTGGATTCGTCCTCTTTGGATAAGCTGTTTGTGCTTTTGCCATTTAGCTTCCAAATGCTTGAAACGACAGAATTTGCGGGCTGATGATCGCCAAAGAAGATGATCACAGTGTCTTCATCCGCTTGTGAAAAGTAATCAATCAGGTCTTCAACTGCCGCGTCTGATATTTTGATCAGTGAAAGATAACTGTTAAGCGGTGCGGATTGACTGTCCGTAACTTCAATATCAGGGGTAAAATTGTCGAATTCTTCTGTGTAAGAGGAATGATTCTGCATTGTCACATTAAATACAAACAGTGGAGCGCTGTCAGATTTATTTTCATACAATTCAATAATCTTGTCGTAGCATGCCCTGTCACTTACATATTTTCTGATTTTTTCGGGAGATTTGTAATCGCGTATAAAGTACATTTCATCAAAGCCAAGCAGCGGATAAACTTTGTTTCTGTCCCAGCCTGTGCTGTTGTAAGGGTGCATGGCAATAGTTTTGTAGCCAAGTGAACTCAAATGCGAGGCAAGCGATTCCTGTTCTTTTTTCAGATACTGTTGATAGGGCACACTTCCTTGTGGCAGAAATGCCATCGTGTTTCCCGTCAAAAATTCAAATTCTGTGTTGGCAGTATTTCCGCCGAGTACGGAAACGTTAAGCCACCCGGAGGTGGTATTTTCAATCTCTCCGTTTAAAATGGAATGGACAAAGGGCATATATTCTAAATTCGTGTCAAAATCACCAAGCACTGCGGGATCCGAAAAAGCTTCATTCATGATAACGATAATGTTGGGTGTGTTTTGCAGCGTTGCGACATTTTCCGTTGCCGTATCGGAATAGGGTTTTATAATCTGTTCTACCATGGATTTACTGTAATTAGGCGGCTTGTCCACCGAAATATATTGTAATTCCATCAGAAATGCCACCGCTGTACCGTTCCATGTACTCACGACAGTTGGTGTAAAGAGCTTATCATACATATGATATTTGATAATCGTGCGCTCCTGGTGCAGCATATGGGTAAATCCAAACAACAGAAGGAGTCCGATGCAAAAGATAATGGCACGTGCAGAGAGAATAAACTTTTTTTGTTTTTCTTCTGTGTTTATCTTTAGATTAACAAACGATTCTATTATAATAAGAAGCACAAAACCGATGAGCACGAAAATTACATGTGGTTCAAGTGTATATTTAAAATTCCCCGCAACGCTCATCGCAGTGCCGACAGAATAGATATCCCACGGCATAATCGGGGCGGAACGAAACGATAAGACATAATAATTCGCAAGTCCTATGATCATAAAAAAGATGCTTTGAAACCGCAGCGCCCATTTTAGACTGCCCAAAAGCATAAAAAACAGGAGCATCAGCAGTTCAAAAAGAAAGATGTTCATGAGCTGTATCGGAAATGAAATGTCCTTAAACGGATTGTGGATATAGCGCTCAAACAAATAAAAATTGGCTATGGGAAAGAGCAGCATAGGCACAATATTGCGAAGAATCCATATAATTTTTGCATGTGTATTGATCCACTTTTTCATTTGAAATGCCCCCGTACACACAATATATGATAACTTTATAACAATAGCATTTTTTTGACTGCTTTTCAAGTAATCGGATTAAAATTGTTGACGCGGCGGTTGGATTATTCTATAATACATTAGAAAAAGAAAAGGAAGAATTATTTGTGCTTACGCCCAAATTCACAGTAAGAATGGGGGATTAGAATGATAAAAAGTATGACTGGCTTTGGCAGATGTGAGGTAACAGAGGGAGATAGCAAATATACTGTCGAGATAAAATCTGTCAATCACAGATATCTGGATGTAAATATTAAAATGCCCAAGAAACTCAATTATTTTGAGAGTGCGATCAGAAATGAATTGAAAAACTATGCACAACGCGGCAAAATCGATCTTTTTATTACGTATGAGGATTTTTCGGAAAACAATGTATGCATTAAATATAACAGGGAAATTGCGGCAGAATATCTTCAATATTTAAAAGCGATGGCAGAGGATTTTGGACTTGATAATGATATTCGTGTGTCGTCGCTCTCACGGTATCCCGAGGTGTTCTCCATGGAGGAACAGACGGTTGACGAAGAGGAGATCTGGAACGGACTTGTAAAGGCTGTGAGAGGCGCTGCGGAAGGATTTGTGGAAACACGCATTAAGGAAGGCGAAAATCTCTCAAAAGATCTGATCGCAAAACTTGATGGTATGCTCGAACATGTCGCGTTTATTGAGGAACGCTCCCCGCAGATCATAGAAGACTATAAAAAGAAACTTTACGATAAGGTACAGGATTTTCTCTCAGACGCATCGTTTGAGGAATCAAGGTTGATGGCGGAGGTTACGATCTATGCCGATAAGGTGTGCGTGGATGAAGAGCTTGTTCGCCTTCGAAGTCATATAGAAACGATGAAGCAGGCGCTTATAGATGGTGGCAGCATCGGAAGAAAGCTTGATTTTATTGCGCAGGAAATGAACAGAGAGGCAAATACCATTCTTTCCAAGGCAAACGATCTGGCAATTTCAAACAGAGGCATTGATTTAAAGACCGAGATTGAAAAGGTGAGAGAACAAATCCAAAACATTGAGTAACGGACAGAGTGTAATAAAGCATTATATCATTAGGAAGGTTTGACGTGGAGAAACTGATTAATATTGGATTTGGCAATATCGTAAATACGGCAAAAATTATTGCAATTGTCAGCCCCGATTCCGCGCCCGTAAAACGACTGGTGCAGAAAGCAAAGGAAACTGGGACTGCGATTGACGCCACACAGGGCAGAAAGACAAAGGCAGTGCTTGTCATGGAGAGCAGTCAGCTTGTGCTCTCGGCGCTCTTGCCGGAAACAATAGCAGGCAGGGCAGCAGGCGAGTCGTACGACAGCGGTGATAAGAACCAGGAAGACGTGTAAAATCAATAAAAAGAAAAGCGAGGAAAAGAATTATGTTACATCCATCTTACACAGATTTAATGAAAGTTGTAAACAGCAATGTTGAGCAGGGCGAGGCACCTGTTGTAAACAGCCGTTATTCGATTGTTATGGCAACGTCAAAGAGGGCGCGCCAGATTATCGCCGGTGAGGAGCCTTTTGTATCGACAAAGCAGACAAAGGCGCTTTCCATAGCGATCGAGGAGCTGGATAAGGGACAGATACAAATTGTGCCCGACGAGGACGAAAGAGCATAAGAATGAAAGTCTTATTTATTTCACTTGGCTGTGATAAAAATCTTGTAGATACAGAGATCATGCTTGGCATGCTTGTACAAAAGGGATATACAATAACGGACGACGAAACGGAAGCAGATGTGGTGATAGTCAACACATGCTGCTTTATTAATGATGCGAAACAGGAAAGCATCAATACGCTTTTGGAGATGGCAGAGCTTCGAAAAAGCGGCAGTGTTAAAGCGCTTATTGCGACAGGATGCCTTGCGCAGCGTTACAGTGATGAAATTCAGACGGAAATTCCCGAGGTTGACATCATTGTAGGAACCACGGCGATCGATCAGATTACTGATGCGATTGCGGAGGCGCTCTCGGGCAATGGGAAAAAACACATAGAGGATATTAATAAAAAGCCTGTGTATGATAAGAAACGAATTGTTACAACGGGCGGACACTTTGCCTATCTGAAAATTGCGGAGGGATGTGATAAGCATTGTTCGTATTGCATTATTCCGAAGGTACGAGGGAATTATAGAAGTATTCCGATAGACAGTCTGATTGCCGAGGCATGCGAGCTTGTGGCGTTTGGTGCAAAAGAGCTTATTCTTGTAGCACAGGAAACCACGTTGTACGGAGTTGACTTATATGGGAAAAAGAGCCTTCCCGAGCTGCTGCACAGGCTTTGTGAGATAGAGGGGCTTTTTTGGATTAGGATTTTGTACTGCTATCCCGAGGAAATCACACAAGAACTAATTGATACGATCAAAACGGAACCCAAGATCTGTCATTATCTTGACATTCCGATACAGCATGCATCGGACAGAATCTTAAAACGTATGGGAAGAAGGACGACAAGACAGGAACTTGAGGATATTGTTTCAAAACTGCGGGCGGAGATTCCCGATATCTGTCTTAGGACGACGCTGATCACGGGATTTCCGGGAGAAACAGCAGAGGACCATGAAAGTCTTATGGAATTTATTGATGCGCTAGAGTTTGACAGGCTTGGCGTATTTACCTATTCGCCGGAGGAAAACACGCCTGCGGCATTGTTTGCGGATCAGGTAGAGGAGGAAATAAAGCTGGAGCGACAAGCTGATTTAATGGAGTTGCAGCAGGAAATTGCTTTTGAAAAGGCACAAGACATGGTGGGAGTGCGTTTGATCGTGATGGTTGAGGGAAAGGTGCCCGATGAAAACGCGTATGTGGCAAGAAGTTACAAGGATGCGCCCAACGTGGACGGATATGTGTTTATACAGACTTCAGAGGAGTTGATGACAGGTGATTTTGTACCTGTTAAAATTACAGGATCGTATGAATATGATTTGATAGGAGAGATTGACAATGAATTTACCAAATAAATTGACCGTTTTTCGTGTGATTTTGATTGTTCCGTTTGTGCTTTTGATGCTTGGCGGATATGCGCAATGGGACTGGTTTATGACGATTTTTGGCGGGATAGCGGATTATACGGACTATATTGCACTTGCAGTTTTTATCATCGCAAGCCTTACTGATTTGCTTGACGGAAAAATTGCAAGGAAATATAATCTTGTGACAAATTTTGGAAAATTTATGGATCCACTCGCGGACAAGCTGCTTGTCTGCGCGGCGCTGATCTGTCTGATTGAATTGCAGCGGATTCCTGCATGGATTGTTATTATTATTATCAGCAGGGAGTTTATTATCAGCGGTTTTCGGCTTGTAGCTGCTGACAACCGCGTTGTCATAGCGGCAAGCTACTGGGGAAAATTTAAGACAACCTTTCAGATGGTGATGGTGTGCCTTATGATTGCGAATATTGAGGCACTGACTGTTCTTACGCAGATTGTTATGTGGATTGCGGTGGCGCTCACAGTTGTGTCGCTTGTAGACTATCTTGTAAAGAATAAAGGGGTACTTGCGGACGGGAATCTTTGATAGGAAACACATATGGTAATGGATAAAAACGGGTGTGACGAATAGAGACACCTGTTTTTTGTATAAAAATAAATACAATGTGCTGCGAAATGTCAAAAATCGCACTTGTTTTGGGTAAAAGATTATGGTAACTTAATTATTGGCGGCTATGTTTTTTGCGCAAAAAAGTATTTTTGAATATTTGTATAAAAGTGTTGACAAATACGAACAAATGTTTTAAAGTATGCATATAGCAAAACATCTGTTCCGAACAGATGACCAATAAACAAAAAAGGAGTATTCATTAAAATGGAAAGAGAAGAAAAATTAAAGGCATTGGATGCGGCGCTTTCACAGATAGAAAGACAGTATGGAAAAGGTGCGGTCATGAAGCTCGGTGATCCGAGTGCACAGATGAATGTAGAAACAATTCCGACGGGATCGCTCAGTCTTGACATTGCGCTTGGACTCGGCGGAATACCAAAGGGAAGAATTGTTGAGATTTACGGACCCGAATCATCCGGTAAGACGACGGTCACGCTTCATATGATTGCGGAAGTGCAGAAAAGAGGCGGTATCGCGGGCTTTATTGACGCAGAGCATGCACTGGATCCCGTATACGCAAAAAATATTGGTGTTGACGTTGATAATCTGTACATATCACAGCCCGATAACGGCGAACAGGCGCTTGAAATTACGGAAACGATGGTGCGTTCGGGCGCGATTGATATTGTTGTAGTCGACTCCGTGGCAGCACTGGTGCCCAAGGCGGAAATTGACGGAGATATGGGCGATTCGCATGTGGGACTTCAGGCGAGACTGATGTCACAGGCGCTCAGAAAGCTTACTGCTGTGATCAGTAAATCGAATTGTACCGTTATTTTTATCAATCAGCTGCGCGAAAAAGTGGGCATTATGTTCGGTAATCCTGAGACGACCACAGGTGGGCGCGCACTCAAATTTTACTCGTCAGTGCGTCTTGATGTCAGAAGGATTGAATCGCTGAAACAGAGCGGTGAGGTTATGGGAAACCGGACAAGAGTAAAGGTCGTGAAAAACAAGATTGCGCCACCATTTAAGGAGGCGGAGTTTGACATTATGTTTGGAGAGGGCATCTCGGCTGAGGGAGATATTCTCGATTTGGCGGCAAATGAGAATATCGTTATAAAGAGCGGTGCATGGTATGCTTATGACGGAAATAAAATCGGACAGGGCAGAGAGAACGCAAAGCAGTATCTGAAAGACAATCCCGAGGTCTGCAAGGAAATTGAGACAAAGGTACGTGAGCATTTCGGATTACAGGGAACGCCCGATGACGCACAGCAGCAGACGGAAACCGCTGTCAAGGAAAAAACAAAAGCAAAGAGCGCAAAGGCGGAAGAAAAAGCGGAATAAGACAGTATAGGGGAAACGAAAATGACAGTTACGGATATCGTAGAGATATCAAAGTCCAAAGTAAAAATATGGATAGACAATGAGGCGGCGTTTGTGCTTTATAAGGGTGAGCTTAGACAGCTGGATATTATAAAGGGGAAGGCGCTTTCGGAGGAATGCTTTCATCATATTATGAAAGAACTGCTTGTAAAGCGGGCGAGACTGCGCTGCCTAAATCTGTTAAAAGGCCGTGATTATACAAAATATCAGTTGACTGTGAAATTGAGACAAGGGTCATATCCGGAATCCGTGATTGAAAATGCTGTTGATTATGTGGCGTCTTATGGTTATATTGATGATGTGCGGTATGCGCAGTCATATATAAAGTATGCGGGAAATGCAAAGAGTAAAAATCAGATTGAGTATGATCTGCAGAAAAAAGGCGTGTCAAAGCAGGATATTAAGTATGCATACATGCAGTGTGCGGAAAAAAATATTTTTGTTGATGAAATGGACTTAATTGAAAAATTTATGCGAAAGAAAAATTTTCAAAAAGAAGCGTCCACGATAGAAGAACGTCGGAAAATGACAGCATTTCTCTATCGAAAAGGCTTTTCTTGGGATAACATCCGAAAGGCAGTCGGAGAAGCGGAGTAGAAATATATGTGATGAATAACACTTGACATGGTAACAGGAAAAGGGTAAAATTGAAGTGTTGTAATATCAGCATCTAGTTCTTGCGCAGGATGCGCATTTGAATAATATGCAGTCGGTACAAGCTATCTGTGAGGGATTGCGTGTACTGCTTGAGATTGTACAATGAAAATTTAATACAAGTAAGGAGGTGCTCCTGTACATGCAGTGGTGGATCATCGCAATAATTGCAATCGTTGTTATTATTGTGTGTATAGCAGGCTGTCTTATGTACTGTTCCAATTATAAGAAGTCGATTGAAGCGACGATTGGAAATGCAGAGGACAAGGCGAGAGAGATTATCGACGAAGCACTGAAAACTGCTGAAACAAAAAAGCGCGAGGGACTTCTGGAAGTCAAGGAAGAGTCTATTCGTACCAAGAATGAACTCGATAAGGAAATCAAAGAGCGCAGAGCAGAGGCTCAGCGTTACGAGCGCAGAGTGCAGCAGAAGGAAGAAAGCGTTGATAAGAAAGCCGATTCTTTGGAAAAGAAAGAGGCAAGTCTGACAGCACGTGAAGAAGAGCTTGCAAAGCAGAGAGAAGCGGTTGCAAGGCTCAATGATGAGCGCGTACAGGAACTGGAGCGAATTTCAGGTTTAACCTCTGAACAGGCAAAAGAACATTTATTAAAAATTGTTGAAGACGAAGTAAAACATGAAACAGCAGTGATGATTAAGGAAATGGAAAGCAGAGCAAAAGAGGAAGCTGACAAGAAAGCGAAAGAATACGTTGTGTCGGCAATCCAAAAGTGTGCGGCTGACCATGTATCCGAAACGACGATATCGGTAGTTCAGCTTCCGAATGATGAAATGAAGGGACGGATTATCGGTAGAGAGGGAAGAAATATCAGAACGCTTGAAACACTTACAGGTGTAGAGCTTATTATTGATGATACTCCCGAGGCAGTCATACTTTCCGGCTTTGATCCGATTAGGAGAGAGGTGGCGCGAATTGCACTTGAAAAGCTGATTGTAGATGGACGCATTCATCCTGCAAGAATTGAGGAAATGGTCGAAAAGGCTCAAAGAGAAGTTGAAGTTATGATTAAGGAGGAGGGCGAAACAGCTACACTTGATGTAGGTGTGCATGGCATTCATCCGGAACTGATAAAGCTTCTTGGTAAAATGAGATTTAGAACAAGCTACGGACAGAACGCCTTGAAGCATTCGATTGAGGTTGCGCATCTTGCGGGATTACTTGCCGCGGAGATGGGACTTGATGTAAGAATGGCGAAGAGAGCGGGCTTGCTTCATGATATAGGGAAGGCAGTAGACCATGAGATGGAGGGTTCCCATATACAGCTTGGTACAGAACTCTGTAAGAAGTATAAAGAGTCGCCGATTGTCATCAATGCGGTGGAGTCACATCATGGTGATGTTGAGGCGCAGTCACTCATTGCCTGTCTGGTTCAGGCAGCAGATACTATTTCTGCGGCAAGACCGGGCGCAAGACGTGAAACTCTTGAAACATATACAACCAGATTAAAACAATTAGAAGAAATAACCAACAATTTTAAAGGTGTCGATAAATCTTTTGCTATTCAGGCGGGTAGGGAAGTTCGCGTTATGGTAGTTCCTGATCAGATTAGTGATGCGGATATGGTGCTTTTGGCACGTGATATTTCAAAGCAGATTGAAGCAGAATTGGAATATCCGGGACAAATCAAAGTAAACGTTATCAGAGAATCGCGCGTCGTTGAGTACGCTAAGTAATTAAAACGAGCATTACAAGAACCGTCAAAATTCAAATCGGATTTTGACGGTTTTTTTACAGAATAAAGAAAGCGTTTGTATGAATAGAAAGGAGCATGGTTGTTAAAATGAACGGTGAAGTAAAAAGATTAAAAAGAGAACTGCAATGTGAGGGCGCGATTACAAAGTATTATAAGGATACTGTTGAACTGCCCAACGGAAAGACAGCAGTGTGGGATTTTGTGGGTCATAATGGTGCGGCTGCTGCAGTCGCTGTTTTAGAGGATGGCAGACTGCTTATGGTAAGGCAGTATCGAAATGCGTTGGATCGATACACACTCGAAATTCCGGCGGGAGGGCTGAATAAAGATGAGCCTACGATAGAGGCGGCGGCAAGAGAGCTTGAGGAGGAAACAGGTTATGTCTGCGGTAATATTGAAAAACTGATTACCATTCGTACAACGGTGGCGTTTTGTAACGAAAAGATTGATATCTATCTTGCAACTGATTTGAAGAAAACAGCGCAGCATTTGG